>CAWIEL010000084.1:0-13494 GCA_963835025.1 uncultured Acidobacteriota bacterium | reverse complement strand
CCACGGTTCGAGGCGCAGGCCGCCGGAAATCTGCTGCTGGGTGAGGCGCGCTTCGGCCAGCGGCAGAAGCATGAACTGGCGATCGTGCAGCTTGAAGTACTGCGAGAGGAAGACGGGATCGAGGCGGGTGCCGAAAGGCATGAGCTGGGCTTCGACGCGTTCGAGGCGCGGGGTGGCGTGCAGCGAGGCGACCATCTCGGTGACCAGCTTGCGGGTGATGGCTTCCTGCTCGAATTGGGAGGAGACGTAGAGGCCACCGATCAGGCCTTTGTGGTCCTCGAGGACGTAGAAGCCGTAGCCGGCGGGGCGGCCGTTCTCCATGGCGGCGTAGCCGCCGAGCGACCGCGAGTCGATGAACTTCTTGATCAGTTCGACGGAGGGGCGGTAATCCCAGTGCAGTTCGTCGCGCCAGTGGCGGGTTTCTTCCTGGAACAGCGGCTCAAGCGAGCGGGACTGGATTTGACGAAGATCGAGGATTTGGGTCAAGAGTCGAGGAACCAGTCATCATTATAGACGTGCGCTGGGGCATTACCAATGGCTGCAACTTGCCCTAAACATAACGGGGTCAGCAGATGGGCGCGAATGAATCGTGCTAACATCCGTTTCGATAAGGGCGCGAAGCATTTGCGTCCGCACACCCAGCATGGCATTCGACCTCCGAGCTCCTGCTTCCAATTTGGCTAAGCTGCTTTCCGGGCTGCTGGCGGTGGCGCTGTTCTGCTTGGTGGCGGTGTCGGCGGTGGCGGGGTACCTGGTGTACCAGATTGTGCGGCCGGCGCGGACGGCGGCTTCTTACGATTTGAGCGTGATGATGGGGCACCCGGTGACGCTGTCGTTTCCGGTGCCCGGGAAAGGGCCGGGCGGCGGCGAACGGGAAGGGTTTTTCTTTCCTGGTTTGCGCGGGGCGCCGACGATTATTGTGTGCCATGGATATGGATCGCAGCGGTCGGACGTGCTGACTTTGGTGAGCGCGCTGCAGGACCAGCAGTTCAATGTTTTTCTGTTTGATTTTGCGGGGCATGGAAATAATCCTCCGGGGACGACGCTGGGGTATCGCGAAGTGGGCGAGTTGCGTTCGGCGATGCAGACGATTGCTACGCGGGACGACGTGGACCCGACGCGATTTGGATTGTGGGGCGTGGACATGGGCGGGTATGTGGTGCTGGAAGTAGCCGCGAGCGATCCGCGAGTGAAGGCTTTCATAGTGGATGATGCGTATTCCGATCCGCGGGTCTTGGTGCAGAGTGAAGTGAAGCGGTCGGGTTTGACGGTGCTGCCGATGGTGGACAAGGTGTCGGATCTTGAGTTTCGGCTGCTGAATTATCAGTTCAAGTCGCAGCCGCCGGTGACCGGGCAGCTGATTAAAACAAAAGGCGTGCCGAAACTATTTATTGTTTCGGAGGACCGGCAGGTGTTGGCGACTGAGACGATGGATATGTACAACCGGGCGCCGGATCCGAAGACGGTGACGCGGACGAATACGGCGTATTCGGTGATGTCGGATGATTCGCGCAAGAATTACGAAACGTTGGTGGTGGGATTTTTCCTGCAGAATTTGCCGCCGACTGGTTCGGCAGCGCCGGCCGCGGCGGCAGCGCCGGCTGCCCCGGCGAAGAATTAGCGAGTGGCTGGATCGATTTTCACGTAACGAAGACCGCGTTCTTGTGGATTTACCGCGCCGTTGAACCTTCCTAATTTTTTCAATTCGATCAAACCTTGAGAAGTGGTGAGCACTGAGGCCGCACCGGAATTTTCTGGGGACCATTCGGTGATTTCGCGGCCGGCGTAGAAGGCCAGGCCGTAATTCCAGGAGCGAGTGAGGTGGAACGTGTAGAGGTCTGTCTGGGTGGCGGCACCGATCCAGGAGGCGCGTTGGCGGGCGGAGATGTCGGCGTCGATGCCGGGGAGCAACGAGAGGCCAGCGATCTCGACAGTGATGGCGACGGCGACGGCGGAAGTTAGCACGAGGAGTTTCAGGTTGAGTTTGAGACCGGCGACGACGGATATGACTGCGGCGACGCAGGCGACCAGCAAAACAATCTTTGCGGCGACGGCGGTTTGTGGATTGGGGAGGAAATATTGCGCGGCGCCGGCGCCGAGAGCGAGCCAGGTGATTCCGGTCAGCGTTCCCACGGTAATTCCCAATCGCCGGCTTCCTGCGAAGCCGTTTCTGGCGGTGGCGGCGAGGACGAGAGCCAGCGGCGGAATGGCGGGAAGGATATAGCTCGGGAGTTTGGATTGTGACGCGCTGAAAAACAGAATTGGGAAGATGGCCCAGCAGGCGAAGAAAAATGTTGGAGAGCTCTTCCAAGTGCCAGAGTTCAGCGATTCGCGTCCTTGGCGCAGCGCAAGTAATAGAAATGCGGCCCACGGGAGAATCGCCAGCACGGTAATCGGCAGGAAAAACCAGAATGGTTGGATGTGCTGGAAGACTGGAGTGAGGTAGCGCTGGAAATTGTGCTGGAAGATGAAGACGTGGAGGAAGTCGGGATTTCTCCGGGCGCAGATTACGTACCAGGGCAGGGCGACTGCGCTGAAAGCTGCGATCGCGATTGGATGAGCGAGACGGAAAGTGTTGCGAAGGTTTTTGGTGGCGAGGGCCCAGATGAGTAGTGCGCCGCCCGCGAGGATTACGGCGGCGGGTCCTTTAGCCAGGACGCCGAATCCGAGAAATGCGCCGAAGAGGATCAGGGATGAATTATTTTTTTGTTTTGAGGGAGTTTCTGCGGAGCGCAGAGTGCCGGCATCGCGCATCGTGGTGGCTGCCGCGGCCATGGCGAGAGTGACTGAGGCGCTGAAGAGCATGTCGGGAGTGGCGGCGCGAGCGAAGCCGATGGCGGCTACGGTGGTGGATAAAATGATTGGGGCGAGAAGGACCGGACTCGCGAAATTGGCGGCGAGGCCTTGGTTCGTTTGCGACGGCTCGTAAAATTCTCTGCCTAGCCAGGCCAGGGCGAGTGCTGTGGCTAGGGCGGCGATGGCGGAGGGCAGGCATGCGGCCCATTCGGCAGGGAGATGCATCATGAAGCCGATGGCGGCGGCCCAGTAATAGAGGATGGGTTTTTCGAACCACGGGGTGCCGTAGAGGCGTGGAGTGACCCAGTCTCCGGTTTGGGCCATGGCGCGGGCGATCCAGGCGTAACGGGGTTCGTCGGGGCCGACCAGGCCGAAGGCGCCGAGGTGGGTGAAGAGACAGACGGCGATTATCGCGGCGGCGGAAAGTATTGCGGGGAAGTTTGGTTTCGGGGGCGATGGTTGTTGCGATGGGGTCAAGGCGGGTTGAGTTTAGCATTCAAAATTGATCTGTGGACGAGGTGGCTTTCTTGGTGCGGTTGGCTGGATGGCGGCGCCTGGATGAGCGAGCGGGGGTGCTGGCTGGCGCGATGGGAAGGCTTGCGCAGAAGGCGCGCAAGCGGAAAAGGTACGAGGCGTTTTTTTTGGCGGGACTGAAGTCCCGCCCCTCCATTTACGGTTTGCTTGTAGATACGACATCGGCACCCGGCGGCTGGGCAAGAAGGAGATCCTTCGTCGCGAAAGGCGCTCCTCTGGATGACGGCCAAGTACGGAGCCGCGATGCGGCGAGAGTCATCGTCACCATCAGACGGTTATCGTCGGGGCGAATCAAAACCCGCACCGTTTGCGGAAGGCGCAAAGAGTGCGGCACCCGCAATGGCAACGGCGAATTCCAAGGCATTTGAAGCAGGTCCCTCACCCCTGAAGGGGTTCGGGATGACAGCGTAGAACCGAAGACAAAGACAGAAGCAACGGCAACCACAACGGCCCAGCAAAAGAGAATTCAAATGCAACGGCGACTGGCCTACCGAAAGATGGCCGCTACATAAACCGAGGCGGCGGTTGCGCTGGCGCTGGTTGCGGCGGGTCTTGCATAATGTGCCGCGATGCGTGAATGGATTGAGTATGCGGCGGCGTGGACGGGGTTGAAGCTTTTGGGGATTTTGCCGCGTGCGGTGGCGCGATGGGTGGGGGCTACGTTTGCGGCGGTGGCTTATCGTTTGCGGGCGCCTTTGCGGCGGGCGGCGGAGCAGAATTTGTCGATGGCGTTTCCGGAGTGGAGCGCGGCGAAACGCGATGAAGTGATTCGGCGGATGGTGCAGCAGGTGGGTTGGATGGCGGGAGAATTTGCGCAGCTACCGAAATTGACGCGGGAGAATATCGAAAGTGTGGTGGTGATTGATGGGTTTGAAAATTTCGATGCGGCTCGGCGGCGGGGGAAGGGCGTGCTTTTTCTCACCGGGCACATGAGTGCTTGGGAGCTTTCGTCGTTTGCTCATGCTTTGTACGGGTACCCATTGCATTTTTTGGTGCGGCCGGTGTCGAACCGGCGGATCGATGAATTGATTAATCGTTATCGGTGTTTGTCGGGGAATCGGCCGATCGAGAAAAATAAATCGGCGCGGGCGATTTTGAAGACTTTGGGTGAGGCGGGGACGGTGGGGATTTTAATGGATCACAACACGGCGATTGAGGAGGGCGTGTTTGTGGATTTTTTTGGGATTCCGGCTTCGACGACGTCGGGGATGGCGAGATTGGCTTTGAGGACGGATGCGGCGGTAGTGCCGGGATTTTTGATTTGGGATGCGTCGAGAAGGAAGTACCGGTTGAGGTTTGAGGCGGCGGTGGAGCTTTCGCGGACGGGGGATGAGGAAGCGGACGTGATGGAGAATACGCAGAGATTTACGAAGGTGATTGAGGAGCACGTAAGAAGGCATCCGGATCAGTGGTTGTGGGTGCATAAGCGGTGGAAGACGCGGCCGGTGGGGGATCCGCCGATGTATTCGTTTTGAACATTTCCGATTCGACCCTGCAAAAATTTTATCTCACATGCAAAACGAGGCGATGACGATGCGGACTGCGCATGAACTTGCAGAGTTTCTAGGCGCGAAGATTAGCGGCGATGGGAGTGTGCGCGTTGGCGGGGTGGCGAATCCTGACGCGGCGGCTGCTGAGGATTTAATTTATGTGGACGCGGCGAAACATCTGGAGCGGGCGGCGGGGTCGCGGGCGCGTTGCGTGATTGTGGGCGAGGGGATGGAGATCGCGGGGAAGACTACGCTGGCGGTGCGGCATCCGAAATTTGCGTTTGCTAAGGCGGCGGCCTGGATTGAGGAGAAGCCCGCGTTGCGCGTGGAGATTCATCCGACGGCGATTGTGGCGGATTCGGCGCGGCTGGCGGCGGGGATTCGGGTGGGGCCTTATGTGGTGATCGAAGAGGATGTGGAGGTGGGGCACGGTACGGAGATTGAGGCGTTTTGTTTTCTGGGGCGGGGAGCGCGCGTGGGACGGGAGTGCCGGTTGCATCCGCGGGTGACGCTTTATGCGGGAGCGAAGGTGAAAGATCGGGTGGAGTTGCATACGGGCGTGGTGATTGGCGGCGATGGATTTGGTTATGTGTTTGGAGAAGGGCAGCAGGTGAAATTTCCGCAGGTGGGGACGGTGGAGATTGGCGACGATGTGGAGATCGGGTGCAATTCGACCGTCGACCGCGGATCGCTGGACGCGACCGTGGTGGGGACCGGCGTGAAGATTGATAATTTGGTGCAGATCGCGCATAACGTGACGATCGGGCGCAATTCGGTGGTAGCGGCGCAGGTTGGTGTTTCGGGGAGTACGGTTATCGGCGAGAACGTGGTGATCGGAGGGCAGGTGGGGATTGCGGATCATTGCACGCTGGAAAGCGGGGCGATTATTGGGGCGCAGGCGGGGATTCCTTCGGGAAAGACGATTCGGGGCGGGGGGCAAGTGGTTTGGGGGACGCCGGCGCGGCCGATCGAGCGGTTCAAGGAGCAGTATGGGTGGATTTCGAGGTTGCCGGACTTGGCGGCGCGGGTACGGAAATTAGAAGCTGGGGATAAGCGGTAGGGCATCCGGGACAAAAAAAGGCAAACCCTGAGTCGGTTTGAGACATCCCATGGTGGGTGGGGTAGGTGCTGGCCGGGGATAAAAGCAGTGGCTAGTTCCTAGTGGCAAGTGGCTCGTCGCTAGTGACTAGTGGCTGGGTGGTGATGAAACCTATCGGTATTTCCGATTGACCGTAAGTCGAAAGCCGAAGATAATATTAGCGTTAGGTCCAAGGGCCCGGTTCCGAAAGACAAAAGTCAGGCAAAAAGACTCGCTTCGCAGGTGCGGCTGGAAATGGTGGATAGGCCGATCGGAAGGCGAGCCATTTTTATTGGGGAACCGCTTCATTGAGATTTTCGCAAGAGTTTCGCCCCGCAGGGCGACGGCGGCAGAGCGAGCATTTCCTGAGGAATGCTATAGATGACACCCGAAGCAAAGCGGCGAGCTAACGTGGCCATGGAATCCAGTTCGATGGGCACGGCGACAGCGCGCAGCCGGAATATCGACTCCCAAGTAGAACAAGCGGTGGCGAACAGCCGGAATTATCTGCTGTCGACGCAGACGCAAGAGGGCTACTGGTGGTCGGAGCTGGAAGCCGATACCACGCTCGAATCTGACTACATTCTCTACCTGCACATTCTGGATCAGCTGGATTCGCCGAAGACGGCGAAGCTGGCCAACTACATTCGTAAGAAGCAGCTTCCGGATGGCGGGTGGAATATTTTCGAGGGCGGGCCTTCGGAGCTGAACGCAACGATCAAGGCGTACATGGCGCTGCGCCTGGCGGGGCAGCCGGCTTCGCATCCGGATCTGGTGCGGGCGAAAGATAAAGTGATCGAGCTGGGCGGGATCGAGGGAACGAATTCTTACGTTCGTTTCTATTTGGCGATGGTGGGCGCGGTGCCGTGGAGCATCGTGCCGTGCATTCCTCCGGAATTGATGCTGCTGCCGGATTGGGTGCCCATCAATATTTATGAAATGTCTTCGTGGACGCGCGGGATTGTGATTCCGCTGGCGATGGTGTATGCGCACAAGCCGGATTGGCGTTTGCCGGAAGGCGTGACCGCGACGGAGCTTTTCCGGAAGCCGGGCGGGCAGCCGAAATCGTTCCAATGGGACGCGAGCGTAATTTCCTGGAAGAATTTGTTTTTGACCTTGGACCGGGCGCTGCGGGTGTACGAGCGTTTGCCGTTCAAGCCGTTCCGCGAATTGGCGCATTCGATGGCGCGGAAGTGGATGGTGGAGCGGCTGGAGCGCAGCGAGGGCCTGGGCACGATTTACCCGGCGATGATGAATTCGATTTTCGCTTTGCTGGCGGAAGGCGCCGATCCGGGCGACCCCTTGGTGGCGCGCGAAATTAATTTCCTAGCGCGGTATGAGATTGAAGAAGGCGATACCTTGCGAGTGCAACCGTGTATTTCTCCGGTGTGGGACACGGCGATCGCGATGGTGTCCTTGGAAGAATCGGGAATCGACCCGGCGCATCCGTCGTTGATCGCGGCGGAACGCTGGGTGGTGAAAAACCAGATTTTGGGACCGGGCGACTGGCAGGTGAAGAATAAGGATGCGGCGCCGGGCGGCTGGGCGTTTGAATTCAAGAATGATTTTTATCCGGACACGGATGACACGGCGTTTGTGTTGATGGCGCTGGGTCGCGTGGCGGATCCGGAAGTGGAGCCGCTGCGACGGTCGATGCGGCGCGGGCTGGAGTGGTTTTTGTCGATGCAGAACGCGGATGGCGGGTGGGGCGCTTTCGACCACGAAAACAATTTGCAGTTTTTGAATCACATTCCGTTCGCGGACCACAACGCGATGTTGGATCCTTCGACGGCGGACGTGACGGCGCGCGCGGTGGAGTGTTTGGGGCAGATGGGCTGGCCGGCGGAGCATCCGATTTTGCAGCGCGCGACTTCATTTATTCGCCATGAGCAGACCGAAGAGGGCGCGTGGTTCGGGCGCTGGGGCGTGAATTACGTTTACGGAACCAGCGGCGTGCTGCGGGCGCTGGAAACGATTGGGCAATCGACCGGCGCGGAAGGGCAGCGCGCGGCGAAGTGGCTGAAGTCGGTGCAGAACGCGGACGGCGGATTCGGCGAATCGATTCTTTCGTATTACGACGAAAAGTTGAAGGGAAAGGCAAGAGCACGGCTTCGCAGACGGCGTGGGGATTGATTGGATTGCTGGCGGTGGTGGGGCCGAACGATCCGAGCGTGGAACGCGCGGTGGGCTGGCTGGTGGAGAATCAGAAAGCGGACGGATCGTGGGACGAGGCGGAATTTACCGGCACCGGATTTCCGTGCGTGTTTTATCTGAAGTATCACATTTACCGGAACGCGTTCCCCCTGTACGCGCTGGCGCGTTACGACAATTTGCGCAAAGGCCGCAGACGGTTTATGGGCGTACAGATTCCCGCTGAGCGATGTGAAGCTGGCGGCCGACCCCGACCACCGGTAACGGTACGCGTCAGAAATTCCACTCCTGAGAATTACGCAGAGATGTCGCGCGGTTTATTGAAGCATTTCTAGATTTTGAGGATTTGTAAAGAAATGTTGCAGCGAGCGGAAATCACGGTGATGCCGGTTTCATGACCACCCTGGTCACCGGCGCGACGGGATTTGTCGGCAGCCACGTGGCGCGGCAACTTCTCTCCTCTGGCGATGACGTAAGGGTTCTGGTGCGTCCCACTAGCAATTTGAAATTGTTGGAAGATCTGCGGGTGGAGCGGATCGAAGGCGATCTGCGGGATTCTGCGTCGATCGAGCGCGCGATGCAAGGCGTGCGGCGAGTTTTTCACGTGGCGGCGGATTATCGTCTGTGGACCGCGCATCCGGAAGAGCTTTACGAAAGTAATGTGACCGGGACGCGGCGGTTGATTGAGGCGGCGCAACGCGCGGGAGTCGAGCGGGTGATTTATACCAGCACGGTGGCGACGATTGCGGTGCCGCGTCATGGCGCGTTGCCGAATGAAGCGACCTCGGCGGGACTCGACGAAATGATCGGGCATTACAAGAAATCGAAATTTCTGGCGGAGAAGGTGGCGGTGGACGCGGCCAAAGCTGGGGCGCCGGTGGTGATCGTGAATCCGACGGCCCCGGTGGGGCCGGGAGACTGGAAGCCGACGCCGACCGGGAAAATTATTCTGGATTTTCTGCGCGGGAAAATGCCGGCGTACGTGGATACCGGATTGAATGTGGCGGCGGTAGAAGACGTGGCCGCGGGACATTTGCTGGCGGCCGAAAAGGGACGGACCGGCGAGCGTTATATTTTGGGCGGGCGGAACATGACGCTGAAAGAAATTCTGGATGCGCTGGCGGCGATCACCGGGAAGCGCGCGCCACGCGTGAAACTACCACATATGGTAGCGTTAGCGGCGGGATACGCGGACGAGGTGTATTCGCGGATTGCGGGACGCGAGCCGCAGATTCCGGTAGAAGGCGTGAAGATGTCGCGGCACAAAATGTTTGTGGAGAGCGACAAGGCGGCGCGGGAATTGGGTTACAAGCCGGGAAAGATTGAAGCGGCGTTGGAGCGCGCGGTGCGGTGGTACGAGGATAATGGTTACGTGGCGGGGCGCGCGGGCGGGAAGCGCGTGGCGCATCCGGCGGCGGCTTAGGAGTTGCGGTGAGAGTTTTGCTGACATTTGCGGTTGAGCCGGAGTTTGCGGCGTTGCGGAAGTTGCGCGAGTTTGAGACTTGCAATCTGGCGAGTTCAGATGTTGTACAGCGCGCAGATTGGGCGCGCGGCGGTGGATGTGGTTTTGACCGGGATGGGGCCGACGAATGCGACGCGAGCAGTGAGTGCGGCGCTGGCTGCTTCAGCGGACTATACGATTTGCATCTGTTCGGGGTTTTGCGGGTCCTTGAAGGCCGGAGCATCCGGTCGGAGATATTTTGGTGGCGCGGGCGGTTGCGCCGGTGAGCGGTAAGAAGACGATCCAGTGTTCGCGTGGGTTGGTCGGGGAAGCGTAGCGCCGACGGAGCTAAAGTGGTCAATAATGTTTTTCAGTAGCGACGAGATTATCGCTCGCGCGGAAGAGAAGGCGCGGCTTGCGCCATTTGCGGATGCGGTCGACATGGAAAGTTTTTCGGTTTTGGCGGTGGCGGCGCAGTCGCAAGAGCTTTCGAGTGTGGCGATTCGCGTGATGTCCGACCGTTTCGATCAGGATATGCCGGTGGATTTCAGCGCCACGGTCGACGATGAGGGCACAGTGCGAAGTTGGCGGCGTCCTGAAACATGCGAGCGTATCACCCTCGCAAATTCCGGCGCTGATCCGGCTGGGCAAGCGAAAGCCAAGCAGCGGCCGGGCAAGGCTGGCAAAGTTTTTGGAGAGCGTACATTGAGAGGTCTGGCAGCGCAGGATGGCGGCGCGGCAAATCGCGGTTTCGCGAAAGCGACGCACAACGAGACTATGGGCCAGACGATCGAACATTTGGGGACGCAGGCTGCTGCGCACAGGGCCGGGAAGATGCGGGCTGGGGTGTATCGGGGGAAGGGGCAGGTGGTGGTGGAGACTTTGCCAATTCCGGAAATTGGCGAAGGGGAACTTTTGTTTCGGGTGGCGGCGTGTGGGATTTGCGGGACGGACATCAAGAAGATCCATCACGGATTTGTGGCGGCGCCGCAGGTTTTGGGGCATGAGCTGGCTGGGACCGTGGTGAAGGTCGGGCGCGGGGTTACGAAATTCAAGGTGGGCGACCGGGTGGTCAGCTTTCATCACATTCCTTGCGACAACTGCTTTTACTGCGAGAAGAAACTGTTCTCGCAGTGCGCGGGATATAAGAAGACCGGGTTGACGGCGGGTTACGGCGATCCGAATGGCGGCGGGTTTGGCGAATACGTGCGGGCCATGCCGTGGATTGTGGAACGAGGGATGATTGCGCTGCCGGACGACGTGAGTTTTGAGGAAGCGACGTTTGTCGAACCGGTGAATACCTGCCTGAAAGCGGTGCGTAAGGCGCGGGTGGCGAAAGGCGAGACGGTGCTGGTAATTGGCCAGGGGCCGATCGGCATGCTGCTGATGATCCTGGCGAAATACGAAGGTGCGGAAGTTTATGCCAGCGACCCGATGGCCGGACGACGTGCGGCGAGCCTGAAATTCGGCGCCAAGGAAGTTTTCGACCCGACCCAGCAGAATTTGCAGGAAGAAATGCGGAAGCGCACCAGCGGTCGCGGCGCCGATGTAGTGCTGGTAGCGGTACCTAACCCGTCACTGGTTCCGGAAGCTCTGGCGATAGCGCGTCCCGGTGGGCGCGTGCTACTCTTTGCACATAACGATCCGGTGATGCAGCTGGGATTTCCGGCTGCGACGGTGGGCGTGGAAGAGAAAGAGATTCTGGGAAGTTACAGCGCCTCCGTCGACGATCAATCGGAATCCGCGGCACTTGTCTTCGAGCGCCGCCTACCCGTACGCGAACTCATATCTCACCGGTTCCCGCTGGAGCGCATAGCTGAAGCGTTGGAACTTGCTGCGCATCCGGCGGAAGATACGCTAAAAGTGGTGATCACTCACGCATGAGTACCGAAAAGCCGAGAAACGGGCACATGAACGCGGCCATTCTCTACGGCGTCGAAGATTTGAAGATTGAGACGGTCGACGTGCCGAAGATTGAAGACGATGAAGTATTGGTGCGGGTGAAGGTGGCATTGACCTGCGGCACGGACCTGAAAGTGTGGAAGCGCGGATATCACGCGCGGATGATTCAGCCGCCGGCGCCTTTTGGGCACGAGCTGGCGGGAATCGTGGAAGAAACCGGCAAGCGGGTGAACGGCGGGGTGCGCAAGGGCATGCGGGTGTTTCCAGCGAATTCGGCGCCGTGCAATGTTTGTTTTTATTGTAAGAAGGGCCAGCCGAATTTGTGCGAAGACCTGCTGTTTAATAACGGGGCATATGCGGAATTCATCCGAATTCCGGGAAGAATCGTGCGGCAGAACATGCTGGAAATTCCGGACGGCGTTTCTTTCGCGGATGCGGCGATGGCCGAGCCGCTGGCGTGCGTCCTGCGCGGGATTCACGAGACCGGCATCAAGGCCGGCGACACGGCGGTGGTGATTGGCTGTGGCGCGATCGGGTTGAAGTTCATCCGGATTTTGGCACAGCGAAATGTGCGAGTGATTGCGATCGGCAAGCGCAAGAGCCAAATGGATATCGCGCGGCGGTTGGGCGCGGCGGCGGCTTTTGACGTGGCCGAAGTGGAAAATCCGGTGGCCGCGGTTCGGCAATTGACCGAAGGCGCGCGCGGCGCGGACGCAGTGATCGAAGCGGTGGGACGCGCGCAGACCTGGGAGTGGGCGCTGCAAATCGTGCGCAAGGGCGGAACGGTGAATCAATTTAGCGGCTGCCCGACCGGCACGGTGGTAAAGCTGGATCCGGCGGCGCTGCATTATGGGGAAATCACCATCAAGTCGACGTTCCATCACACGCCGCAGTTTATTCGCGAAGCGCTGGATACCATCGCGCGAGGCGAAATTCGGGCCAGCGATTTTGTGACCGGGGAAGTACACCTGGAAGAATTGCCGCAGGTTTTTCACGACATGAAGAACCGGAACGGCGAATTGAAGACCGCAGTCATTCCCTGACGAAAATTGTCTCCGGGCGCCATGCTGCCGACACCAGAACTGGAAATCGCGCGTAATCTCCCTCCTGCGAATTGTTCTGCCTCCGAAGCGGAGCGCTACACGCGCTGGCTGGCGACGCATCATTACGAAAACTTCAACGTGGTTTCGTGGCTCCTGCCGAAGGAATTGCATCAGCATTTTTACAATGTGTATGCCTATTGCCGGTGGTCGGACGATTTGGGCGATGAAGTGGCGGATTCGGCGCGGGCTTTGCAGCTGCTGGATGCCTGGGAAGATGAGCTGCGGCTGATTTATGGCGAGGGTGCGGGGCCTTCGCATCCGGTGCTGATTGGTTTGCGGGAGACGATTCGGGCCAAGTCGATTCCGATTGAGCCGTTTAGCGATTTGCTCCGGGCGTTTCGGCGGGATCAGGTTGTGAAGCGGTACGCGAACTGGGCCGAGGTTTACGACTACTGCGTGTATTCGGCGAATCCGGTGGGGCGGCTGGTGCTGTATTTGTGCGACTACCGGGATGAGGCGCGGCAGCGGATGTCGGACGCGACATGTACGGCGCTCCAGCTGGCGAATTTCTGGCAGGATGTTTCGAGGGATTTGGAAAAGGGACGGATTTATATTCCGCTGGATGAGTTAGCGGCGCATGGTTTGAGTGAAGCGGAAATTGTGGGGAAGAAATTCGATGGGCGCTATGTGGCGCTGATGAAAGATTTGATTGCGCGGACGCGCAGCTTGTTTGCGGAGGGGAGACCGCTGGCTGGGACGGTGAAGCCGTTTTTGCGGACAGATTTGGAGATGTTTACGCGGGGTGGGTTGGCGGTTCTGGATGCGATTGAGGCTTCCGGTTGGAACACCTTGGAGCACCGGCCGTCGGTGAGTAAGTTGACGCAGGCGAAGTTGCTGGTGCAGACGCTAGCGGTGACGGCATTTTCGCGCGGAAAAGGAAACTTGTCCTCAGGGGCTGAAGCCCCTCACTTGAGCGTGGCTGATATGTCGGAGCTCAAGCTCCGACCCCCTAAAAAACCTGCGACCAATCAATCCGCTGGCGATGAGGTTGAAAACGCA
>CAWIEL010000083.1:0-37000 GCA_963835025.1 uncultured Acidobacteriota bacterium | reverse complement strand
CGGGAACGCGCGCGGGATGAAGTTGACGTTTGAGCAGGATGACGCAGCGCGGAAAATTATCGGGCGCTTTAAGCTGGGCGCGGAGTATCAGGGCGCGTTTGGAATTATTCATGGCGGCGTGATTGCGACCGTGTTGGATGAGGTGATGGGGAAAGTTTGCCGGTTTCGTCAGGTGCGGGCGCTTACGGCGGAAATGAATGTTGTTTATCTGGCGCCGGTGCGGGTGGATCAGGATTTGGTGGTGGAAGGGTATGAGAAGGGAATGGCCGGGCGGAATTTGCAGTTGATCGGCGAGATTAAGGATACCGCGGGAAAAGTTTTGGCGCGGAGTACCGGGCGGTTCGTAGTGGTAGATCGGACGCGGGCGGCCAAGGACGGCGCGGCGGAAACGGTTTCGAGCACTTAAAATTCAAGAAGGCAGCGCGAGGAGCGAGCGATGGACTTGATGAACAATAATTTGTGGCGAGTGAAAGTAGGCCTGGCGGAAATGCTGAAGGGCGGCGTGATCATGGACGTGACCAACGCCGAGCAGGCCAAAATTGCCGAAGATGCGGGCGCGTGCGCGGTGATGGCGCTGGAGCGCGTGCCTTCGGACATTCGCAAGGAAGGCGGAGTGGCGCGCATGGCGGCGCCGCGAATCATTCGCGAGATTATGGATACGGTGTCGATTCCGGTGATGGCCAAGGTGCGCATCGGACATTTTGCCGAAGCGCAGGTATTGCAGGCGCTCGAAGTGGACTATATCGACGAGAGCGAAGTGCTGACTCCGGCGGACGAAGAGCATCACGTGTGGAAGCACGGATATAAAGTGCCGTTCGTGTGCGGCGCGCGGAATTTGGGCGAAGCGCTGCGGCGGATTGCCGAAGGCGCGGCGATGATCCGGACCAAGGGCGAAGCGGGCTCGGGGAACATTGTCGAAGCGGTGCGGCACATTCGCACCATTGTGAGCCAGATGAAGCGGCTGACTTTGCTGGGCGAAGAAGAATTGGTGCACGAAGCGAAGGAATTGGGCGCGCCGTTCGAACTGGTGGCCTGGATCGCGAAGAACGGAAAATTGCCGGTGCCGAATTTTTCGGCGGGCGGCATCGCCACTCCGGCGGATGCGGCTTTGGTGATGCAGTTGGGCGCCGAGGCGGTTTTCGTGGGGTCGGGAATTTTCAAGTCGAGCGATCCTTCGGTGCGGGCGCGCGCCATCGTGAAGGCGACGACGCACTACAAGGATCCGAAGGCGGTTTTGGAAGCGTCGGAGGAATTGGGCGAAGCGATGAAGGGGTTGGATATTCGCCAGATGGAAGAGAAGGATTTGCTGCAGACGCGGGGTTGGTAGTTTTTTGCGCGCCGCGATGTGAGTAAGAGGTAAAACGCCAAGCGGTCGACGCGGCCGCTTGGCGTGAGTTTTTTTAGGCCTGACATGACGATCGGAATTCTGGCGATTCAGGGTGATTACGAAGCGCACGCCAAGATGTTGGAGCGCATTGGCGTTGCGTATCGGTTTGTGCGGACGGCGGAGGAATTGAAGGGGCTGGATGGGATCATTTTGCCTGGTGGTGAGAGCACTACGCATTTGAAGGTGATGACGGAAGAGGGATTGTTTGAGCCGCTGAAGAAATTCGGGGCGGACGGCGGGGCGGTTTACGGGACGTGTGCCGGGGCGATTTTGTTGTCGCGCGAAGTGCATGGGCCGGCGCAGGGGTCCTTGGGGCTGCTGGATGCTTCGATTTTGCGGAATGGGTATGGGCGGCAATTGGCTAGCGATGTGCGGTTGGTGCCGACGTCGTTGCGCGAGGAACCGGTGGAGATGGTTTTCATTCGGGCGCCGATATTTGAATCGATTGGTGCGGGAGTGGAGGTTTTGGCGGAGTTTGAGAAGCAGCCTGTGTTGGTGAGGCAGGGAAAGATTTTGGCTTCGACGTTTCATCCGGAATTGACGGAAGATCCCGCGATACATTCGTATTTTGTGAAGATGGCGGCGAACGGAAAGGCGTAGTTCGCGGCTTCCTGTGGTGAAATCGCTTAAAAATTAGGCAAGTGTGTTCCGATTTAAGATGGTGCGCATCGGGGCCGTGGTGTGGGCTGGAACCGCGTGCGCACCTCCGGCGCTCAGGGTCTGTTCTCGCATGAGTTTAAAGGCCGTTCTGGTCCGGGCTACCTCTGCCGCGCCTCGGCGACTGGTGCGGCGGCGGGCTTGGGCTTGTGTGTCGCACCTTCGCGCTCAGGGGCTTTTCTCGCGTAGTCTTCTTCGGAAATTCCGGTCCGGGCCACCGCTCTGCCGCGCCTCCGGCGCTGGTGCGGCGGAGGACTTGGGCTGGGCAGTAGCGCTTCGCGCCGGCTGCGCGCCGCCGATCGCTGGGTCGCCGCTTCGGCTGTGGTTCAGGCCTGACAACTCCTGGGCAGTTGTGACATTCTTAGGCGCTATGGGCGAGCCGGTGCGGGTTTTATTTGTGTGCGTGGGGAATTGCGTGCGCAGCCAGATGGCGGAGGCGATTGCGCGACATTCTTGCGGGGATATTATTGTGCCGGAGAGTGCGGGGGTTTCGCCGTTGGGATTTATCGATAAGACGGCGAAGTTGGTTTTGCATCAGAAGGGAATCTCTACTCACGGGCAATATTCCAAGGGTTTGCAGTGTGAAGATTTGAAGAAACCGCATTTGATTGTGAATATGTCGGGGATTCCGGGGTCGTCGTTGTTCCAAGGGCAGAAGTTTGAGGATTGGGACGTACCGGATCCGTTTGGTGAGGACATCGAGCTGCATCGGCAGATTTGTGATCGATCGAGGCGCGGGTGACTTTGCTGGCTGCGCAGTTGAGGATGGAAGTGAAGGATCACGGCGTGGATCCGGGGCGAGGGAGTCAGCGCTAGCGGTCGGGGATTGCGACAGGATTGCGTCGAGGCTTGAAGGAAAAATGCGCCGAGAAAAAACCAGCGTCTCGCAGGAAGACTATCTCAAGGCGATTTGGGAATTGGTGCAGGAAGAGCAGACTCCGATCGCGGCGCGCCTGGCGGAGGATTTGGGAGTGACGCCTCCGGCGGTGACGGCGGCTTTGAAGCGGATGACGCGCGGCGGATATTTGCGGGTGCGGCGCGATGGAAGGATCGAGCTTTCGGCGAAGGGCGAGGAGATCGCGCAGCATTTGGTGTTGAGGCATCGGCTGGCGGAGAAATTACTGACGGACGTGATTGGTTTGGAGTGGTCACGGGCGCATGAAGAGGCGGAGAAATTGGAGCACGGGATTTCGCCGGAGGTGGCGAATCTTTTGTTGGCTCGGTTTGGGCGAGACAGCCGGTGCCCTCATGGAGTGCCGCTGGTCGGCGGGATGGCGAAATTGCGGAAGTCGTTTGGGGCGGTGAGGCTTTCGGAGGCGGAGACCGGGACGGTGTACGAAGTTTTGCGAGTGTATGAGAAGGATCCGAAGTTTTTGGAATTTTTGGGTGGGTTGGACTTGCAGCCTGGGGCGCGGGTGAGAGTGCATCGGCGGGAGTACGACGAGACGATGGAATTGTCGGTGGCTGGGCACGGGGCGAAGAAGATTCATTTGGGGAAGCCGGCTACGGAGCGGGTTTGGGTGCGGAAGGCGGCGGCTTAGGCTGGCGCGGGGTGGCTGGCGCTTGGGCAAGAAGGAGATCCTTCGTCGCTGCGCTCCTCTGGATGACGGCTAAAACCGGTTTGGATGGCAGGACGGGACGGCTAGGAGAAGAGGATTATTGGTGGATTGCGGTCCGATCAAAGATTAAACACAGAGAACACAGAGAGAAGCACGAGGGCACGGAGACGATTTTAAAGGGCATTGCGTTTGGTGGATGCGCGGGAATATGATGGGCCGGTCTGGGCAGGCGGCTTTGGTTTGGCGTAGGGTCCCATGAGGTTCGAGCTTTTACTTTTCTTCGGTGGTCAGGCACGGCCAGCGGCTGAATCCCCCACAGCCGGTTACTTCAGAAGTATTTCCACGATGACAGCGCCGGGATTTTTTGGCGCGGGTGCGTTGGCAAGTTCCACAGGGCAGCAGCACACGAATTTCTCTTAACAATTACCGATTCCAAGGAGAGTGCGAAATGGCTACGGCAACTTCGGTCGTCCAAATGGATCCTAAGGTAAGCGGATATGTGGGCAAGACGCACAAGATGCTGATCAACGGCAAGTGGGTAGATGCGGCGAGCGGGAAGACTTTTCCGACCTATAACCCCGCGACCGGGGACGTGCTATCGAATGTGGCGGAAGGCGACAAGGAAGACATCAATCGCGCGGTGAAGGCGGCGCGCGCGGCATTTGAGACCGGGCCGTGGGGGAAGATAGCGCCGTCGGAGCGGGCGCGGATGATCTGGAAGCTTGCCGACCTGCTGGAAAAGAATTTGGAAGAATTCGCGCAGCTGGAATCGCTCGACAACGGGAAACCGTTGAAGGTGGCGCGGGCGGCGGATGTGCCGCTGGCGATCGACCATTTCCGTTACTACGCGGGCTGGGCGACGAAGATTGAAGGCAACACCATTCCGTTTTCGGGCGCGCCGCAGGGTAAGTTTTTTGCGTACACCATGCGCGAGCCGGTGGGAGTGGTCGGGCAGATTATTCCTTGGAATTTTCCGCTGTTGATGGCGGCGTGGAAGCTGGCGCCGGCGCTGGCTACCGGCTGCACGATCGTGTTGAAGCCGGCGGAACAAACTCCGCTGTCGGCGCTGCGATTGGGCGAGTTGGTGATGGAAGCGGGAATTCCGGAAGGCGTGGTGAACATTATTCCGGGATACGGCGAGACGGCCGGTGCGGCTTTGGCGGCGCATGACGATGTGGACAAGGTGGCGTTCACCGGGTCGACTGAAGTGGGGAAATTGATTGTGCACGCGGCGGCGGGGAATTTGAAGAAGGTTTCGCTCGAGCTGGGCGGCAAATCGCCGAACATTATTCTGGATGACGCGGATCTGGATGCGTCGATTCCGGGAGCGGCCAGCGCGATTTTCTTCAATCAAGGGCAGATGCTGTTGCGCGGGATCACGGCTGTTCATTCGAGAAAGATGTGTTCGACAAGGTGGTGGAGGGAATTTCGGACCGGGCGTAGAAGATCCGGGTGCGGCAGGGATTTGATCCGGACTGCGACATGGGTCCGCTGGTTTCCGAAGAGCAATTGAATCGCGTGGTGCGGCTACATGGATTCGGGCAAGCGCGAAGGCGCGAAGGCTATGACTGGCGGCGAACGCGAAGGGAACAAGGGCTACTTCGTGAAGCCGACGGTGCTGGTGAATACCACCGACAAAATGAAAGTGGTGCAGGAAGAAATTTTTGGACCGGTGGTGACGGCGAGCCCGTTCAACAGCCTGGATGAAATCGCGGCGAAGGCCAACGACACGGAGTACGGCCTGGCGGCGGGGATCTGGACGCGGGACATCAACAAGGCGCACGCGTTGGCGGCGAAGATCAAGGCCGGGACCGTGTGGATCAATTGCTATAACATGTTCGACGCGGCGATGCCGTTTGGCGGC
This sequence comes from uncultured Acidobacteriota bacterium, assembly GCA_963835025.1. Taxonomy (GTDB): domain Bacteria; phylum Acidobacteriota; class Terriglobia; order Acidiferrales; family UBA7541; genus Palsa-295. The sequence continues at coordinate 31,533 of CAWIEL010000083.1, read as the reverse complement.
TACAAGCAGTCGGGTTGGGGCCGCGAAATGGGACACGAAGTGCTGGAGCACTACACGGAAGTGAAGTCGGTCTGCGCGGCGCTGTAAGGCGTCTGCGGTTTTCTAAGGGGCGGTTTCCTGGACCGCCCCTTTTTTGTTTTTAGGTGGACAAATTTTCCAGTGAGGTGAAGGCTGTGATTCAAGTGGCGCTCAACGGGGCTCGCGCGCGAAGTGAGAATGCGGCGATCCCTTTTACGGTGGCGGAAATGGCGGAATCTGCGCGCATGGCGGTGGCGGCCGGCGCGCAGTCGGTGCATTTCCACGTGCGCGGAGTAGACGGGAAAGAAAGCATCGATGTGGCGGACGTGGCCGCGGCACTTGATGCAATGCGCGCGGCGGTTCCGGGAATTCCCTTGGGAATCAGTACGGCGGAGTGGATTGAAATGGATTCGATCAAACGCTGCCGGTTGGCTAGCGAGTGGACGGTTTTGCCGGATTTTGTTTCGATCAATTTTAATGAGATTGGATCGGTGGAGATGGCGGATTTGATGTTGAGCCGCGGAGTGGGCATCGAAGCGGGGCTGGGTAGCGTATTGGCAGTGGAGAATTTTGTAGGGAGTGGATTGGGGAACAGGTGTTTGCGCGTCCTGGTGGAACCGGAAGAGCAGGAGATGCGCGAGGCGGTGGTGGTGTGCGGGTTGATTGAGGCGTTTTTGAATCGAGGGGGCGTGAATATTCCGCGGTTGTTGCATGGGTACAACGCGACGGCTTGGGATTTTGTGGGTTTGGCAGCGGCGCGGAGTTGCGACACGCGGATTGGATTTGAGGATACGGTGGTGATGCAGGATGGAACGCCGGCAGCGGGGAACGGGGAGATTATTGCGGAAGCGGTGACGCTGTATAAGTTGGCGTCGAAGAGCCGGGCGTCGACTGGTGCGGGGTAGCTGGCGGTTGGGCAAGAAGGAGATCCTTCGTCGCGAAGAGCGCTCCTCTGGATGACGGCCAAGGACGGTTTGGGCGGTAGGACTGGGCGGCTAGGAGAAGCGGAGCGAGATGCGTCGCGTGTCGGATTAAAGATTTAACACAGAGAACACAGAGAACGGCAAGAGGCGAGTGCACGGAGACGGCTAGCTTCGAGGGCAGCTACTCGGGTTTGGTTTGAGACTTTTGTTCGCGGAGTTGTTGCTTCCAGCCTAGGATTCTCGCTTTGCTGCCGGCGGCTTCGGCTTCGGGGATCATGTTCTTGCGTTGGTAGGCGCGGGAGATGGTGGTCCAGGCCAGGATGTCGTCGGGATCGAGCGCCAGGATGCGGTGGGCGGCTTCGATGGTGCGGTCGAAATCCTGCTGGGCGTGATAGGCTTGCGCCAGGCCATGGAGCGCGTCGCTAAAGTTGGGATCGATTGTGAGGGCCTGGTTATATTCCGCGATTGCTTCTTCAAGTTTTCCGGCGCCAAAGAAATCAATTCCAGCGTAGTAATGATCTTCGGCGGATTGGGGCGTCGGGTCGCTCACGTCAGGCACGTCGTTAGTTTAGCATCGCTTCGGAGTGCGCTGGGCGGTGTGGCGGGATGCTGAACGCGCTGCACTATTACTGGATTATCGCGAAGGGGTACCGGTTGCGGCCGTGGGCTTCGCCGTATATTCAGTGGCGGCTGGAAACGTATTTCGGGAAGGAAGCGGCGAATTTAGATCGCGCGAAATTTATGAGCTTGATGTGGCGTGAGCGAGCGCGGATGCGGCGGTTTCTGGATTGGGTGGCGGACCGGCGGCGGGCGCAGCGGGTTTGAGTGCGGCGGATTTTTGAGTGTGCGGATTTTAGATGCGCGCGGCCATGCGCGTGAGAATTTTCCCCTGCGGCGAAAGAATGGTGAGAATCAGATGATCGGTGAGCGGGATGGTGCCGGCATCGCGAATCTGAACGACCAGCAGGCGGCGGTTTTCTCCTCCCTCCGGTAAATTCAGCGGAATCGATTCGATCACGTAGTTCTGTACCGGCCGCAAATACAAGTCGCGCTTCCACTGCAGTTTGTAATGCAACGACTTCATGAAATCGGGGGTGGGGGCCGGGGTGTAAACGTCCGCGTCGCAAACCAGGATGCGCACGTCGATTTGTATGGTGAGGTGCGAAGGGTAGAAGGCGACGGCGCGATCGAATTTGCGATAGTAGCGGTAGGCATCGGTTTCGGTGCGCTGCAGGCCGTTGAAGAATTCGTCGGATTCGAGCTCCGGGAAAAAGCTGGCGCAGACATCGCCGCTGCGGATTTCGCCGGTGGTCATGGGGACGCGTTCTTTGAATTCAACGATTCGCGGGATGGAGCCATCCTGGGCGCGCAGGCCGTGCGGAACGCAGACGGCGAGGCAAACGATTAGAAAGCCAGCGGCGAGAGCGGATATTTTCATGGACGAACGTTGGTGAGGAAGTCTAGCACAGGAGCGCGGCCGCTTCGTCGTGGCGGCCGGGGCGCTGCAGCATGGATGAGATTCTTCGTCGCCAAGGGCGCTCCTCAGAATGACGGCAGGTTTTTGCGGGGCTCGACGAGAAGTGATGGAAAGTAACTTAAGTGGCGGCGCAAACGTAATATCATTGTGAGTGTGACCACAGGGAATTCCGACGGTTTTGCCATCCGCACCGAGCACGTCTCCCGGGAGTACCAAATGGGCGAGGCCTTGGTGCGCGCGGTGGATGACGTTTCGATCACCGTGCGCGAAGGCGAGTTCGTGGCGCTGCTAGGAAGTTCCGGTTCGGGGAAATCCACGCTGCTGAATTTGCTGGCGGGGCTGGACCGGCCGACTTCCGGCGCGATCTATGCGCACGGTGAGAATCTGGCGGAGATGGATTCGTCCCAGCTGGCGCATCACCGTAGCCATACGGTGGGAATGGTTTTTCAGGCATTCAACCTGCTGCCGCGCATGACCCTCGAAGAAAACGTGGAGCTGCCGCTGCGCCTGGCGGAAGTGGACCGGGCGGAGCGTCCGGTGCGGGTGCGCGAAGCGGTGGAACGGGTGAAACTGACCGCGCGGCTGACGCACCGGCCGAGCGAATTATCGGGCGGGGAACAGCAGCGAGCGTCGCTGGCGCGGGCTTTGGTGAACCGGCCAACGATTTTGCTGGCGGATGAGCCGACTGGGAATCTGGATTCTGTAACCGGCGACGCGATCATGCGACTTTTACAAGAAATCAATACGTCGCTGAAGATGACGATTGTGATGGTGACGCATGACCGGCCGCGGGCGGAGAAGTTTACGCAGCGGATTATTCAGATGGGCGACGGGAAATTGATCAGCGACGGGGTGACGTCATGAAGCTGCGGGACATGACGGAACTCGCGGGGCGGAATCTGCGCGAAGCGATGCTGCGAAATTCGCTGACGACTTTGGGGATCGCGGTGGGAGTGGCGTCCTTGGTGGCGATGCTTTCGCTGGGTGTGGGCTTGCAGGAGATGGCGAGTTCACGGCTGGCGAAGAGCGGATTGTTTGATGCGGTTTTCGTGGTGTCCAAAGCGAATTCGCGGCGATTTGGCGGGCCGCGGAGGAGCCGGACGCGGCAGTGCCGGCTGGACCTTCGAAGCGGCTGGACGATGCGGCGCGGCAACAGCTGGCGGGAATTCCCAGCGTGACCGAAGTGTATCCGGAGATTCGTTTTCAGACAGAAATTCAGTTCGAGGGGAAACCTTTCGCGACGATGGCGGCGGGGATTCCGCAATCGGCTAAGGCGGATGGCTCGTTCGACAGTATGAAGGGGACTTTTTTTACGGGCGCGAATGCGGATGAGGCGATTCTGCAAGTCGAGCTGGCGAAGGATTTGTCGAAGCAGCCGGACACGCTGATTGGGAAGGAAGTCGTGCTGCGGTATGCGGAGCGGCAGATGATTCCGGCGGAGCCGGCGGCGGGAGACGCGGGGAAGAGTGGCGACACGGCGGACGGCGACGAGGGGATGTCGACGGGATTTTCGATGATTCCGCGGGAGAAGAGGCTGCGGATTATTGGAATTGTGGAGACCGAGCCGGCGGCGGGGTTTGGCGGGATGGGACGTGGACGGTTGCTGATTCCGTTGCAGACGGCGCAGACTTTGCGGGTGGCGCAGCCGACGGATATGCGGGCGATGTTGCGCGGCGCGAATGGCAAGACGATTTACGACAGCTTGACGGTGCGGGTGAAAAGCCCCAAAGACGTAAAGCCGGTGGAAGACGCGGTGAAGGCCATGGGGTTTGGGGCGTTTTCGATTATCGATGCGACGAAAAACGTGCAATTGTTTTTTACGGTGTTCGATTTGCTGCTGGGAATTTTCGGGAGTTTGGCGCTGACCGTGGCGTCGTTGGGAATTATCAACACTTTGGTGATGGCTATTTTGGAGCGGCGCCGGGAGATTGGGATTTTGAAGGCGCTCGGCGCGGAAGATCGCGACGTGCAGCGGTTGTTTTTTGCCGAGGCCGGCGTGATGGGGCTGGCGGGCGGAGTTTTTGGCGTCGTGCTGGGGTGGTTGATTGGGAAGGCGCTGACGCTTGGGACCAACTACTACTTGCACAAGCAGCAGTTGCCGGCGGTCGATTTGTCTTCGGTGCCGTGGTGGATGGCGGTGGCGGCGATTGTGTTTTCGGTGCTGGTGAGTCTGCTTGCGGGGATTTATCCGGCGTCGCGGGCGGCGAAATTGAATCCGGTTGAGGCGCTGCGGTATGAGTGACGGCCTCGGCCGGAAATTTCTTGGCAAGCTGGTGTTTCTCGCGTGCGGCTTGCTGACGCTGGGTGGCGCGGTTGCGAGTCCGGTGCGGGCGGCGGACGCGGGGCGAGCAGAGTGCCGGTCGATGCCGAGCAAGATTCTGGGGCATGCGGTGAATTACTGCGTGATTCTGCCGCGGGGCTACGACACGGATAAGAGCACGCAGTATCCGGTGCTTTATTTCTTGCATGGATTGGGCGGCAACGAGCAGGTGCTGCTGGAATCGGGCGGGATGAATGAGATTGAGGATTTGCGGGCGGCGGGGAAGATCAGCGAGTTCCTGGTGGTGGCGCCGGCCGGCGGACGGGCATTCTGGATTAATTCGCGGGACGGAAAAGTTCGGTACGAGGATTTTTTCATCAAGGAATTCATTCCGTTCATCGAGAGCCACTACCGGATTCGCGTGGGGCGTGAACGGCGGGGAATTACCGGGGTTTCGATGGGAGGTTACGGGGCGCTGCGATTTGGGCTGAAATATCCGGAGATGTTTAATGCGGTGAGCGCGCATAGCGCGGCATTGGTGGATAAGTTGCCGAAATTTAACGGGACCAAGGACCAGACGGAAGGGATCGCGCGGATTTTGGGCGGGTCGTTTGGGGATCCGGTGGACGCGAAATATTGGGAGCAGGAGAGTCCTTTTACGATCGTGCGGAATGAGCCGAAGCCGGCGGGTTTGGCGATTTATTTTGATTGTGGGACCGATGATGATTTTGGATTCAACGTGGGAGCGAAGAAGTTTGATGAGTTGCTGACGGCGCGGGGGATTGCGCACGAGTTTCATTTGTATCCGGGCGGGCATGATCTCGATTATTTTGCGGATCATTTGCCGGCGTCGTTGGAGTTTCATTCGAAGGCGTTTTCTTCCGGTCAGACGGGAAAGTAGCGAGACTTCGAAAGCTTGCCTCAGGGGTTAAAACCCCTGATGAGTGACCTGCCTTCTGTCGGAGCTAAACCTCCGACCCCATAAAAGGCTAGCGGTGGAGGACCGGGCAAGAAGGAGATCCTTCGTCGCTTCGCTCCTCTGGATGACGGCCAAACACGGTTTAGGTACAAGGACGAGATGGCTAGGAGAAGTGGCTCGTTGGGTGGCGCGGGCGGCTGTTGAAAAGCGGTGGCAGAGCCGGCGCAGTCTAGAGTTCTCAGTGGAGCGATGTTGATTATTTCGACGATGCGCCTGCGACGCGCAGGAGCGTCCTGACGAGATCTGGTAGTTTGTGCTCTTCTGAAATTTCTCCTTCAAAATATATTTCGCAGTCGAGATCAGGAAAACCCAGGCGGGTGAGCTGCGCGGGGAGTTGTTCGCGAAGTTGAGCTGCGGTAGATGCGGAGCTGAGACGTTGGAGCGCCTCGAAGACCACGCTGTGATCGGCGCTGCGCCACTGGTAGGTTGAGAGCCGGGATTTGAGTTTGTGGGCCGCTGCCGCGCCGGGATTCGTGCACAGATATTGCAGGACGAGTTGCTCGTCTTGAAGGGTCTCGCGGTCGTTACGGTGGTAGCGGGGCAAGGTGGGCGGAGTTTAAACGAAGCGCGGCGGGTAGCCTAATGCCCGCCGCGAATTGTTTCGAGTCGGAGGCCGAAGCGGCACCGTTTGAGGATTTAGGCGGCGCTGGAGACTGGGCGCACGAAATCGATGCGGTCAATGGCGGCGGCCACGCCGAAGAGAGGCGACGCTTCACCGGGGACGGCGGTCGAGCGCAGGGCTCGCGCACTGGCGCGAACCAGGACGGAGCTGCCGCGTTCTTTTTCGGCGGGCAGAGCGAAGGTCAACTCGAGGCCCGCACCCGCTTCTAGGGCCACGTGGGAATGGAAATAGATGCCGGAGCGGGAGACATCGCGCAGCTGGCCGGTGTGAAATTCGATGGGACGCTTCTTGGACATGCAGACTTGGACGGGCAGGTAGACTTCGTACCTGCGTGCCTTGCGACGTTCGGTCATGATGAACCCCCAGGACGTTACAGTTCTGTTAGATGCAATAGGGTCGCCAAGGGGACAGTTCTTCTTATTTATTGATAATAATAGGTTTATGGGTACGTGGGGAGTCCCATTGTTACACGGGGGATGCAAAAAATTCCCGGTTAGGGAAATAGGTGCACGGTTCTTGGAGTGGCGTTTTGGGTGCTAAATAGCGGGTCGGTCGAGCGTTAACAGTGGGTTTCGGGTCGGAGCTCGCGCGGTCGGGCTGGGCAAGAAGGAGATCCTTCGTCGCTTTGCTCCTCTGGATGACGGCCAACGGCGGTTTGGGTGATGGGACTGGACGGCTAGGAGAAGAGGATCGTTGAGTGGCAAGCGATACCACAGGCGGGAACTCGTGGGAGTCTAAACCCCACCCTTCGCAGAGGCTGCGAAGGATGGGCCACCCTCAACGTCAACTGCAACGACCTTAAAGGACTGGGTCGTGGAGGACGGAGGTGCCTTCGGCTTCGGTTAGGATGCCTTTGCCGATCATGAGTTGGACCAGACGGACCATGGCGACCCATTCGGGGCTGCGGTGATGCGAGTTCGAGTTGCCGCCGCGGGCGTGGACTACTACTTCGTGTTCAGCCGGCTCGTGATGCTGATGGTCGTGCGCGATGGGGGCGTTGCCGGTGACTTGGGCGATCCATTCATCGAGGGCGGCGCGCTGCTGCGGTTCCTGGGCCTCAAATGCGATGCCCATGCCCAGGCCGGCTTGGGAATAGACCACGTTCCCGCCGGTCTTGAAATTGGTTTTACCCTTTTGCAGGGCGATGCGGACTTTGGAGCCGACCGGGAACGGCACGGTGGTGTCAACGAAGCAGCCGCCGGGGCCGAGGTCCATGGTGCGGGTGGAGAAGCGCGCGCCGGACTGGAGTTCGATGACTTCGGCGGCAGCGGTGAACATGTGGCGTTCGGCGATGCGGCGTTCAGCTTTCTGGGCCTTTTCGGGCTTACCGTAGCTGTTGACGTGTCCGTGTTTCTTGGTGACTGTGGAGTGCATTGGTTTCCTTTTTAGGCTCGTGAAGCCTGGCTGCGAATTCTGTTCCGGCGGCAAGCCGCGCGGGTTGAGCCTATCCCCATCCCCTGAATGAATCGGTTTCTAGAGCACAAACTTGACGGCGATTCCGACGCTGCCATCGGGCCGGTTTTCGCGGCGAACGATCGAACCTAAGAATTTTTTGTGAGTCGAGACCTTCTTGCCGAACGGGAAGGTGACCAGCAGGCGCATACCCAGGAAGTAGTGGGGCATGCAGGTCGCGAAGTAAATGCCATCGCGGGTGAAGTCGACCACTTCGGCGACGTCGACGATCTCGGTGAAGCGGGCGTCGAAGGGCCGCACCTCGGCGGGCAGGGAGATTTTAATTCTTGCGCGCTTGCGCGCATCGCGGGCATCCTTCCCCGTTCGCATTGGGCCGGTGTGGGCGGTGGTGGTGTGAACGGCCGTAGCCATTTGAAAATCCTCCGACGGGAGAAGGTACGCCTTCTCTGCTATTTAGAAGGTAGGTGTTGGGGCGGCGGGCAACAATAGGACGGGGGTACTACCGAGAAAACCCCGCGATTTGGATCGAAGGTGGTACATTTTGAGGCTATTTTTAAGGCTATTAGGATGAGCAAGATACGGATTGAACGGTTGAAACGCGCGCAACTTCCGCATTCGACGCGGGCGTTGGCCAGGTATCTGATTGGCAAAACGCTCGTACATGATTTGCGCGGCGTGAGGCTGGCGGGGCGGATTGTGGAGACTGAGGCGTATCTGGTGGGCGATGCGGCGGCGCATTCCTTTGGCGGGGAGACGCCGCGGAACCGGTCGCTGTTTCTGGAGCGAGGGCACGCTTACGTCTACTTCATCTACGGGAATCATTTCATGTTGAACATGTCGAGCGGGCCGAAGGGAACGGGCGAGGGAATTTTGTTTCGGGCGGCGGAGCCGCTGGAGGGGATCGAGCAGATGCGTTTGCGGCGGGGAGTGGAGGCGTTGCGAGATCTGGCGCGGGGGCCGGGGCGCTTGGCGGAGGCATTTGCGATTGATCGGAGTTTGGATGGCTTGGATTTTTTCGGCGGCGGAGTTTTGTGGATTGGGTCGGAATTGCGGCCGGTGAAGAGCGTTGGCGTTAGCGTGCGGATCGGGATTACGAAGGAGGCGCACCGGCCGCTGCGGTATTACGAGCGCGGGAGCGTGTTTGTGAGTGGGACGAAGGCTTTGAGCAAATGATGATGGCGGCTATTTTTTCGGTTGTGCGGAGTCGGCGGCGACGGTGAGTTTTCCTTGGTCTACGTTTGCTACCAGCGCAGTTGCGTCGGGCGAGGCCCAGGAATTGAAATCGAAGGTGGCGGTCGGGCCGGCTTGAACTTTCAGGATTTTCACGTCGCGGACGGTAAGCGGTTTTCGCCATTGGCAATTTTCAGGGCGGTGGTCGAGGGTCATGAAATATACGGCGCCTTTGCCTAGAACTTTGGCATGGCCATCGGGGGAGAGCACGACTGCGGTGGTTTCATCGATGCCGATGCCGTGGATGCTGGTGGCCCAGCCGTCTTGAATGATGCGGGAGAGGAAGGCGATGGAGCGCCCGAGGCGTTCGCGGGCGGAGAAATGGCTATCCGTGATGATGCCTTTCATGCCGGGTTCGACGAGGAAGTCGCGGCTGAGGGTGACGAGCGGGTCGTAGGGATTGGCCAGGGCCTGTTCGCTGGTGACGGTGTCGATCATGGCGGAGAAAACGAATTCGCCTTGGACAGCGAGGCCGGCGCTGATGCCGCCGATGGGTACGCCGCGGGCGACGGCGGAATTGATAATTTCCTGGACGGGAGTTTGGGTCCAATCGCGGATGTAGTTCGATTGATCGCCGCCGGAGAGATAGATGCCGCGGGCGGCGCGCAATTTTTCGGCGACGAAGGGGGCGCTGGCGCCTTCGCGCGAAGTGATGACGAGAGTGGTGACGCTGTTATGGGGGCAGACTTCGTGGAACTCGGCGTTGTATTCGTCGGCTTCGGTGGCGCGGAGGACGACGATGTCGCCGCCTCCGGTGTGGGCGCAGAACATGCGAGTGGCGTCGTCGACGTCGCCGTGGCCGCCGAGTAAGAGGGCTACGAATGACGGGTGGGTGGGGGTGATGGGCGTGATGATGCTTTTGGCGGGGAGGGAGTAGGCGGTGTAGCCTTCGCCTTCGATTTTGGTGGTGGCGGGGGTGGTTTGAGTTTGGCCGGCGCGCGCTGCGATTGTCGCGATGCTGAGCAGGGCGAGGGCGGTTGCGGTTGCGAATTTTGTTTTGGCGATTTTCAAGGTGGGCCAGTATAGACCGCGGTTGCAATCTTGCAAGGGTCGGTTGTTGGTTGGGCGGAGAGTGGGAGATGTGCACGAGGCGGCTGCGTTCGAGCCTACGTGTTGGTGTGGGTAAACTTGGGTGGCCGGCGGTGGTCCGTCCTGAGAGGCGGACGGGCCACCGCACTCCGCGAAAAGCGTTTCAGCCTTCGATGTAGCCGGGATTGATTTTGAGGGCGACGGGCGCGCGCAAACGTGTCGCGGGCAATGAAAGGACGGCAAAATTGGCCTACAGGATTTTTCATGTGTCGCTGCAGGGAACTGCAGGTATTGCGAGCGGGGGAATCTGCTATGCTCGGCTTAGGATGCCGCTGAAGGCAGTCGTGCGAGTGGGAGAAAGCATCTAACTGGTATGCCGAGACGAACAAAATCCGGAGTGCTAGCGAAGCTGATGGAGAGGTCGGCGCGGGCGGGATTTATGCGCGCGTACCACACGGTGCAGATCGACCCGCAGAAATATTTGAGCGAGATCAAACGCAGCGAGCGTTTGCCGATTCACACCTGGACCGACATGTTCCATGTGGAAGAGAAGGTGGTGCATCAGCTGGCGAACGGCGTGATTAAGTCGGCGATGCGGACTGCGGGATTGGAAGGCGCGGGGCTAGGACTCGGCGGGATGATGACCATCGTGCCGGACGCGGGGATATTGACCGCGATCACCATTCGCATGTTGCAGCGGCTGAGTTTGATCTACGGGTTCGAATACCGGACCGAAGAAGAGAGCACGGAATTGTGGTTTGCCGCGGCCAGCGCTGCCGGGCTCGACCTAGGGCGGGACTTTGTAGGCAAACATGCGGCGGAAATGATTGTGCCGCGGATTATCGATCGGCTGGCGATCAAGATGGGTTCGGAAGTGGCGGAGAAATGGGCGGGGCGGCTGGTCCCGGTGATCAGCGCGGGATTTGCGGCGACGCTGAACTATTATTTTGTGCGCTCGTGGGGCCGGCGGGCGCAGAAGCATTTCGCGGAGAGGCACCGTCAAGTGCGGGCGCACGGCTTGCCGGCCTCGCGGATTTTGAATTTGCCGGTTGGTGCTGCTCCGCGTTTGCGTTCCGCGAATTGAATTTCCCAACTGACAATTTGCAAGAGAGATGCGCGTTGGCGGTCGTGCAGCAATTGCTCGAGCGCACCGGGATTACTGCGCTGGTTGACGGCGAGAGTCTTCGGGTGATGGTAGGCGAAGGGAATTGGATTTCGTTCTCGGCGGCAATGCGTACGGGAGCCGACGCTGCTGCGCTGGATGGGTTGAAGGAGTTGCGTCGGGGCGGGCGCGGGAAATCGGGTGACGCCCGGTGGTATCGCAGCAGGGGATTTCCGTCGTTACATTTTGAATTTTTCGCGGCGGAGCGGTTGGTGCGGGGGCATGTGGATGCGGCGGACCCGACGCGGCATCCCGTTGCGCACTTGGTTCGGGACTATCTTCCGGCGCATGGGGTGGGCAGGCACCCGGCCCCGGATGCGTTGCTGAGCACGATGGCGGCGAAGTCGTTGGGGTAGTTCGCGGCAATCGCTGAATCTCCGCGCCTGAATCTGCTACAATCGCGCTCGCCGAACTCAGTGGTGCGTTTTGTGCCGCGCCATTCGCCAAGTTTCCGTTGGTAAACCATCACCGTAACTTTCCATCAGTTTTTCCAGGAGCGCTGCTATGCGCAAAACCGCCGTCTTACTTTCGCTGTTCTGCTTGACCTGCTTCGCCGGAGTGCGCGCCAGGGGCATGGCCAGGCCGCAGCAAGATGGCGGGCAGCAGAATTATGCGCAGGATCCAAATCAGCAATATCAGGATAACGGGCAGGACAACGGCGACTACGGTTCGTACGAGAATTATTCTCCGGACCAACTGGACAATTTGCTGGCGCCGATTGCGCTGTATCCGGATCCGCTGCTGGCGCAGGTGCTGCCGGCGTCGACGTTCGTCGATCAGATTGACGAAGCTTCGCGGTACGTACGCAGCTATGGCGACAACGGCGTGGACAGCCAGAATTGGGACGTCAGCGTAAAGGCGGTGGCGCACTATCCTTCGGTGCTGAACATGATGGCGGACAAGATCGATTGGACCACGGCGCTGGGGCAGGCGTATGTGAACCAATCGACGGACGTGATGCAGTCGGTGCAGCGTTTGCGGCGACTGGCGAACGATCAAGGCAACCTGCAAACGAACCAGGAACAGCAGGTGATCGTGCAGCCGAATTACATTCAGATCTGGCCGGCACAGCCGCAGTACGTTTACGTGCCGGTGTACAACCCGGCCTATGTGTATTATCAGCGACCGCCGCGGGGACAATTTTTCGTGTCGTTTGGTTCGGGGCTGTCGATCGGAGTGTGGCTGAACCGCGATTTTGATTGGGGTGGACGCGGCGTGTATTACACGGGGTGGAATGGCGGTGGGTGGCAGGGACGTTCGCGGCGTTACGTAAATGTGCAGAACAATGTTTACGTGAACAACCACTACACGAACATCACGATCAATCGCACGGTGGTAAATCGGCGGGTGAATTACAACAGCATCAATCGCTACAACAGCGTGCACCGCAAAGTGAATTACGACAATTTGAAACGGAATAATGTGATTCGGGACAAGCGCCCGGTGAATACGCGGCCGGGAAATAACAACCGGCCGGGAAACAATAATCGGCCGGGGAATACGAATCGTCCGGGGAATCCGGGGAACAATGGCCGGCCCGGAGATAACAATGGCCCCGGAAATCCTGGGACGCGGCCGGGTGACAACAACCGCCCCGGAAATCCTGGCGGGCGGCCTGGGGACAATAATCGACCCGGGAATCCCGGCACTCCGGTGACGACCCAGCCGGTGACCCGGCCGGGAAATCGTGGGCCGAACAACGGAGTGATCGATCGGAATATCGATCGGAACAGCCCGAGTCTGGACAAGTATCGCGGACGGGACAATCCGGCGACGCGGCCTGCGCCGGTGACTCCGGCGGTGCAACCGCAGCCTGCTCGTCCTACGCCGACAACACCCACGCCAGCGGCGCGGCCTGCGCCGACGCGTTCGAGTGGCGGGCAGCCGAGGGCGTTCAATACTCGGCAGAACGATTTCAATGCGAATCAGGCGAGCGCGCGTGGCGCACAAAGCCGGGCGCAGGCTGCGCCGAAGCAACAGCAGGCGAGGCCGGCGCCAGCTCCGCGACAAGCGGCGCCGCAGCGACAGGCTGCTCCGCGGCAATCGGCTGCTCCAAAGCAAGCCGCGCCAGACCGCAGTAACGCCAAGCAGTCCGGGAGGCCGCGATGATTTTCACAAAAACGAAGATGGATAGGGCAATCGTGGCGACGGTGGCTTTCGTCGCGCTTATTTTGGGCTCGAAGGCCGGGGCGCAGGCTCAGCAACAGGCCGCACCCCAACAACAGGCTGCGCCGGCCCCGGCTGCCCCGACGACTCCGGCCACACAGGGCGCGCCGGCCAAGAAGCCAGTGAAGACCGCGCAGAAGCAGGCAGTGCGCAGCACGGTGAAGGCGGCGAAGGAAGACACCGAGGCGGCAGCAAACCAGACGATGTTTGACACGCCGGATGCGGCGATGCACGCGCTGGCCGACGCAATGAAAACGAACGACCGCGACGCGCTGCAGAAGATGTTCGGCGCCGGAGCGCAGCAGCTGCTTTCGGGCGATCCGGTGGAAGACGACATCGACCGCGAGAATTTTTCGGCGGAGATGCAGGCGAATATGGAGTTGGACCAGGAGGACGATTCGACCTACCGGATTCTGGTGGGCGAGGATGAGTGGCCGACGCCGATTCCAATCGTAAAGAAGGGCGACAAATGGGTTTTCGATACGCAGGCCGGGCTGAACGAAATTCTGGACCGGCGGGTGGGGAACAACGAGCTGGCGGCGATTGCAACGTGCCGCGCTTACGTTTTGGCGCAGTGGGAATATTACGTGAACGCCTACGGCGACAACGACGGGCTGGCGACGTACGCGCAGAGATTTATCAGCACCTCTTCGGGTTCGCAGGATGGCTTGTACTGGGAGACGACGGAAGATGACGACCCCAGTCCGATGGGCAAGCTGATCGCGGCAGCGGAGGAAGAGGGTTACAACAAGAATCATCCGCTGGCGAAGGCGAGGAAGGCTTCGGCGGACGAGGAGTTGGCGCCGTATCACGGGTATTACGTGAAAATTTTGACTCGCCAGGGGGCGAGCGCGCCGGGCGGGAAATTCAATTACATCATCAATGGAAATATGATCGCGGGATTTGCGATGGTGGCATTTCCGGCGACCTGGGGAAATTCGGGAGTGATGACGTTTATCGTGAACCAGCAGGGGCGGGTGTATGAGAAGAATTTGGGGCCGGAGACGGATCGGATTGCGGAGGCGATGACGGAATACAATCCGGATCCGAGTTGGAAGCGGGTGAATGAGGATGTGATTGAAGCGGATGCGGATGAGGCGTTGGGGGTTGATGAGGCGCCGGCTGCCAAATAATTTTCGGTGACTTACGGTGCTCGAGGACACGGGCGCGATACTTCGGGGCGGAAGGCACACCCCACTGAGAGTGGGGTGCAGACAGGCTGAGAGCCTATCCCACGTCTTCGTCGTGGTGGCCTGGGCGCTGTTGCATGGATGAGATTCTTCGTCAGCGGCGTGCGAGGTATTTGATGATGGGTTAAGAAGTACGGAAGAAAACGATTCTGCTACTGAAACTCTTGGTGCTATCGACGGTTGCCTATCCTGCCGCTCCATGCGATTCTTTTCGCTCTAAAATTGTTTTCGCCCCCACTGGAGAGAGAGTGAATGCCGGTTTGTGAAGGCTGCGGCACTCGGACGGATGAAGCCCACGTAGCGCAGCGCGCGGAACGCATCGAGTTGGCATCGCGCTACCGGCCAGTACAGATCAAGGTGCTCTTTCTCGATCCTTCGCCGCCGGGGCGCAAAGAAGATTATTTCTATGCCGCGGCTGCGAATCGTTCGCTGCGGTCGCCAGCGGCGCGGTCCTATTTCGACGAGTTGGCGAAAACGATGGGGCCAATGTCGGCGGCCGGAAACGAAGAGGGAACTCTTTCGGAGTTCCAGCGCAAGGGATTTTTTCTGACGCACGCGGTGGAGTGTCCTTTCGAGAATGAGGGCGAACTGCATGCGGCGATCCGGCGGCTGGCTCCGACGGCGATGAAGCGGGTGCAGTATTCGCTGAAGCCTTCGTATGTGGTGCCGATTGGGACGCCGACCAAGGAATTGGTGCGGCTGTTTGGGCTGATCGGTTGGGGCGACCATCTGGTGCTGGATGGCGCCGGGCCTTTCGTAGATCCGTATCTGGGCGACGCGGTGAAGCAGAAACAATTTGGAACTGCGTTTGGAGATCGAATCAGCAAACTGCTGACCGTGCTGCCGTAAACTACTTTGCGACTCCGTTGAATTTGTAAACCTTCCCGTCTTTCATCACGAAGCTGACATTTTCGAGCAGGCGAATATTTTGCAGCGGATCGCCGGGGACGGCGACCAGGTCCGCGAATTTTCCGGCGCGAATGGAGCCGAGATTTTGGCTCTGGCCGAGCAGATCGGCGGCGGAGCTGGTGGCGGATTGGATGGCCTGCATCGGCGTCATTCCGTATTTCACCATGTAGGCGAACTGCAGGCCGCTCTGGCCGTAGGGGCAGACGCCGGAATCAGTGCCGAAGGACATTTTGACGCCGGCCTGAACCGCTTTGCGGAAACTCTCCTGCTGCTTCAGGCCGAGGCCGGCGTTGGAAGTGACGAAGTCCACGGGGATGGCTCCGCGCCTGGCTTCGTCTTCGATGCATTGCTCGTCGTAGACGTCCATGTCGAGGTAGGTTCCGTGTTGTTTGGCGAGGGCGATGGATTCGTCGTCCATATTTTCGGCGTGTTCGATGGAAGCCACGCCGGCGCGGATGGCGTTCTTGATGCCTTGATTGGAGTGTGCGTGGGCGGCGACGCGCAGACCGAAATGATCAGCTTCGTCGACGGCGGCTTGCAATTCTTCCATGGTGAATTCCTGGGAATTGGGATTGCTGCCGTGTTCGAGGACTGCGCCGGAAGAAAGAATTTTGATGGCGTCCACGTGCTGGTTGGCGAGTTTGCGAATTACGGCGCGGACTTCCCAAGGGCTGTCGGCTTGGCCGTAATGCATATCCCAGGGAAGCTGGATGTCGGGCGCGGCCCCGGTGAGCGCGCCGGCGCCCCCGGTGATGGTGACGTAAGCTCCGACCACGAACATGCGCGGACCGATAATGTCGCCGCGGTTGATGGCGTCGCGCATGGCGACGTCATTGAGAGCGCGGTAGACGCCGACGTCGCGCACAGTGGTGAAGCCGGAGAGGAGCGTGACGCGGGCGTTGGGAACGGATTCGAAGGCGACTTCCGCGGCGGTGCGTTTTAGATAAGTGAGCGGATCGCCGGAAGGATCGCGAGTGCCGTCGGCGAGATGGGTGTGGCAATCGATTAGTCCGGGGAGAACGGTCATCGCGGAGAGATCTACGATTTCGGCGTGGGCGGGAAAACTGAGGTTTGGCCCCACGGCGGTGATGCGGTTGTCCTGAATTAGGATGATTTGGTTGTCGAGAACTTTGGCGGCGTCGACGTCGATCAGATGGCCTGCTTTTATGGCGGTGACGCGCGGTTCGGAGGGTGGTTGGGTAGCTGGCGAGGGCGCGGATTGAGCGCCGGAGGGGTCAGCGGAGACGGAGGCGCAGAACAGGAGTGCGAGTCCCAGCGATTTCGCGGCGCGCGACATTGTTTTCTCCTTGAGACTTAGGTTCATGGCGATACTCAATTCGCTTTAGTACGAAAGTACCGTTGCAACGCAGGTCCGGCGCTATAGAATGTGCGTCCCGTGGCCCCGAACCGGCACTGCGAGCTGCTCGAGAAGTTGAAGCGCGAAGCCGTCGAGTCCATTCTTGGCGCGAAACAATTGCGCTGGAGCAAGGACGTTTCGCTGTATGAAGACAGCGAAATCGCCCGCGACCAACGCGCGAAGATCGACGCCTTTATTTCGCATTTGCTGGCCGGCCACGATGGGCAGCCCTGCCCGTGTGGTGACCGGCCGATCATTGGCGGCCGTCCGGACGCCGCCATGAGATTGCGCGGCCGCGAATTCCCTGGTCCGCCGTATGCCTCGCCGAGAAAGCTCGCCTGAAACTCCGAAATCCCCACGCTAGGACTTGTCCGCGCGAGCCGAGATGCGTTCGGCGGTGATGCGCGTGACCCACGGAAAGAAGCGGTCGACGAACAGGAAGAATTTCCCGTGGAAGGTGATGATTTGTTCGCGCTTGCCGCGGGCGATGGCCTGGAGCATTTGGTAGACGGCCGGCTCGGTGGGCATGGCGAGCGGGTGCGGCTTGGTGAGCGCGCCTTCGGGACGCAGGTTTCCTTTGTTGTCGACGCGGCGGATCTCGCTGATGACGAAGCCGGGGCTGATCAGGGTGACTTTCACACCTTCCGGTTTTAGTTCCTGGGTTAGGGCGTTGGCGAGAGCGCGGATGGCGAATTTGCTCATGGAGTAGGGCGAGGCTTTGGGGGAGGAGACCCATCCGGCGACGCTGCCGATGATGGCGAGGTTGCCGCGCGATTTTTCGAGTTCGGGGAGGGCGGCGTAGATGGTACGCAGGACGCCGAAGACGTTGGTATCGAACTGGCGCTGATAGTCGTTGAGCGTGAGCTTTTTCAGCGGACCGGTGACGCCGAAGCCGGCGTTGGCGATGGCGACGTCCAGGCGGCCGAAGTTTTGGACGGCGGCGGCGACGGCGGATTCCATGTCGCCCTCGCGGGTGACGTCGGATTCGAGGATCAGCGGAGTTGGAGCACCGCTTTGCGCGATCGATTGGGCTAAAGATTCGAGGCGATCTTTGCGACGGGCGGCCAGGACGAGCTTCGCGCCGGCTTTGGCGAGCTGCACGGCCATCTCTTCGCCGATACCGGAGGAAGCGCCGGTGATGAGGACGACTTTGTCGCGGAAGAACGGAATTGCCTTGGCCATGGCGGTAGTTTGTACCACGATCCGTCGATTCCGGAATGCGTGGATTTATGCCGCGCTATCTCTCATGCATTCAGAGTTTTGTGGCCGGGGTATTCCATCTTACTCTCACCCGCCGATTTGCATCTTTTTGACCCTCGACGGACTCCAATGGTGGTACGCATCCCACCGGACAAGGTCTGTAGCTGGCCCGCAACTGGAATTTTCGAGTATTCTGTCACTTCGTCCAGCGGCGGGGCGTCTGGATTTGGGGGAGGCGCACGAAGGAGATTCAAATTCATGGCAACTTATAATAAGAATCCTGAGGCCTTAAAGCGTTTGACGCCGGAGCAATACCGCGTGACCCAGCGGGACGGCACGGAGCGTCCCTTTGACAACGAGTATTGGGATAATAAAGAACCGGGCATTTATGTGGACGTCGTTTCGGGCGAGCCGCTTTTTGCTTCGGTCAACAAATACGACAGCCAGTCCGGCTGGCCGAGTTTCACCAAGCCGATCGACCCGGAACACGTGGTGGAGAACACCGACGTTTCGCACGGCATGAGCCGGACCGAAGTGCGGTCGAGCGCGGGCGACAGCCATCTCGGACATGTTTTCCCCGATGGCCCTCGTGAAGAAGGCGGCTTGCGCTATTGTATTAATTCCGCCTCGTTGCGGTTTGTGCCGCTGGAAGAAATGGAAGCGGAAGGCTATGGCGCGTATCTGAAGCTGTTCGACTCTGACGCGAAGGGAGCAAAAGCATGAGCACTCAAACGGAGAAGGCGATTTTGGCCGGAGGTTGTTTCTGGGGCGTGCAGGATTTGCTGCGCAAGCAACCGGGAATTATTTCCACGCGCGTGGGATATTCCGGCGGCGATGTGCCCAACGCCACCTACCGTAATCACGGAACACACGCCGAAGCGGTGGAGATTATTTTCGACCCGGCGAAAACCAGCTATCGCAAAATTCTGGAATTTTTCTTCCAGATTCACGACCCGACCACGATGAATCGGCAGGGCAATGACCGCGGGCTGAGCTATCGTTCGGCGATTTATTACACCAGCGAAGAGCAAAAGCGCGTAGCGGTTGAAACGATCGCGGACGTGGAGGCTTCCGGTTTGTGGCCCGGCAAGGTGGTCACTGAGATTGCGCCGGCGGGCGCTTTCTGGGAGGCCGAGCCGGAGCATCAGGATTACCTGGAGAAATTTCCCGGCGGCTACACTTGCCACTTTGTGCGGCCGAAGTGGAAACTTCCGGTGCGGGCTGGGGCGGTGAAGTAGGTACGCGCGACGCGGCGTTACGCCGCTAGGACTGAATCTTGCATGTAATTTTGGGGTTGGCTTGGCGAAACGCCGGGCCAACCCCATTTTTGTTTGGGTGACGAAGTAAGTGCTGCTCCGAAGCGGCGTGGTCCGAAGCTCCGGGTTGCTGGAAGGAGAATTTTGTGGCCGGCGGTGGTCCGTCCTGAGAGGCGGGAGGGGCCGCACTCCGCGAGAACCGCTCGGCTTTCTAGGTTGCTGACAATCGTTTTGCGGTGGCGTGCTTGCGCTAGCGTGGATGGGGCCACTGAAATCAGCAGAATGCTGCTATGGCTGATCGGCGGTGTCGGGTTGGATGAGGAGTAGGGAAATTAGGCCTAGGATGGCGAAGACGCGGAAGGCGGTTTCTTCGCCGTTCCAGGTGTGCGATTGCCACATCAGAAACCATTCACCGCCGACGGCGACGAATGCGAAGAACCATTGGATCATGCCGACGGCGAGGCCCAGGATGGCGATGCGTTTAGCGGCGTTGAAGGTTGCGGCATCGTGACCCAGTGCGAGGGCGAGGCGACAGGTGCCCCAGAAGCAGAGAAGCATCGAGACAAATTCCCAGGCGATGAGCGAAATGTAGGCGGCGGTGTGGATCGCCGGCTGATTGAGCGCGCGCCACATTCCGTGATTGCCGGGGAAGGTGGTGTCCATCATCAGGACGTGGCGGACGAACTGGTAGTTCGAATCGTAGTCGGTGAGATTGTTGAAGACGATGAAGGCGTAGTAGAGCGCGACGGAGAGGACTAGCGATATTTTTGCGAGGCGGAGGGTCATGGTTATTTGCTTTCCGCCTGGTGCGGAGAAAAAGTCTGGAAGTAGGCGGTTAGGGCGTGGAGAGCCTGATCGTCGAAATCGGGATTCGACGGCATCTGCGCTTGGGGATCCTGGGCTTGTGGGTTGCGCACGTAGGCGGTGAAATGATCGGGTGCGGCGGCGGCGAGAGTGGCGAGGATGGTCCAGGGCACGCCGGATTTTTGGCCGCCTTCGGAGCCACTGTTGTGGCAGCGAAAGCAGTTTTGTTTGGCGATTTGGTAGCCGGTTTGAACCTCGGCGCTGTTGGCGCTTGAGCCGCGTGGTTCGATGGCTGCGAAGACCTGACGCTCATCGCGAAAATCGATGCGCACTACGCCCCAGGGAACTTGGGTTTCTTCTTCGCCGTGAGCGGCTGCTGAGCCGGGGAAATATTTCGGGTGCGTGATTAGATATGGACCGATGTCCATTGTGTGGGTTTCGGCGTCTTTAGGCCACGCTGCGGGCGGCTGGCCATCGATTTCGAGGACCAGCAGCGGTTGATGGACGGCGAGGTAATCGCGCGGATAGTTGGCGCGGTATTTGTCGCTACAGATGGCGACGGCGATTTCGGATGCGGGATTGGCTGCGGCGCGGGCAACGAGATCGGAGAGGAGCACGCCGCTGACTTTGGCAGGCTTGGCAAAATTTGGATCGTCGGTGACGGTGTAGGCGGTTTGCGGCAGGGCTAGGAGTTCTTGGCGAGCTATGTAGCGGGTTGAGCCGGGAGGGAGGCCGAGGAGGTCGCCGCTCACTTCGAGGTCTAACGGCGATTGCCTGGCGTTATGGAGGGTCAAACGAGGCGCGGTAGATTCTGGCTGCTGCGAGTGGGCGAGTGGTGCTGCAAGTGCCAAGGCGAAGAGGATGATGGCTGCGCGATGGATGGTGGTATTCGTCATGCGCTGTGGTGCGGTGGATGGTATCGCACGAATGCGTAAGGTGGATTAAGAAAAGCGGGGTCGTTGGGGGGCAACGGTGTGGAAGTGGTGCCGAGGGCCAGAATCGAACTGGCTACGCCGGCCTTTTCAGGGCCGCGCTCTACCAGTGAGCTACCTCGGCACCGGTACAGCGTTTAATTCTACGGAAATTGTGGTGTGGTGACAAACGAAAACGGCAGTGAGGCGGAGGCCGTGGCGCGGATGCAAACGAATAGAGCGGTTCGTCGCTGGGGCTGGGCAAGAAGGAGATCCTTCGTCGCTTCGCTCCTCTGGATGACGGCCGAGGGCGGTGTGGGCGGTGGACTGAACGGCCAGGAGAAGAGGATCGACGGTCGGTGTGGAGGGAGTTGAAGATTTAACACGGAGGACACAGAAAAAGGCAAAGATGGGGACACGGAGGCGCGGCGGTGCGTTGCGGCTGGCTCGGCGGTCGTTCACTTTTTCTGCTGGGTGCTAGGTGGTGATTTCTCTGGATTTGATTTCGTATTTGAAGGCATCGGGATCGAGAGGGTCAATTCGACCATTCGCGGTTTCGGCTTGCGGGTACATGAAGAAGGCGAGTGGCGCGCCGGTTGAACCTGGTAGCGAGACGTCGTGGGCGAAGTTATAGGCCATCCAATTCATTTCCCAGGAGCCGAAGAGTCGGGCGCGGGCGCCTTTGACCATGTCGTCGGACAGCGGGCGATTGCCGGGCGGTTCTTCCAGCACTACTTTCCGCACGTCGGCGGGGTCAACGGGGACCCAGCCATATTGCTGCAGGTAAACCTCGGCGCGGCAATGCTGGGCTTTGGTGACGGTTTCCGTGGCGGGGCCGAGGCTTTTGTAACCCAGGTCGGACTTGATGACTCGAAGGCCGTAGACGTCGCGGGCGGGCAGGCCTGAGGCGCGGGCCAAGCCGACGAAGAGGGCGTTGAGGTCGGCACATTTGCCGCCGAGATCTTTGGTTTCGAGCATGAAGCGAATATCGCCCAGGCCACAGCCGCGCGTTTTTGGATTTCGAAAGGTGTTTTCGACTACCCAGTTGTAGATCGCTTGCGCTTTTTCGAGGTCGGTCTTGGCATTTTGGGTGATTTCTGTGGCGGTGGTTTTCACGATGCCGTCGGTGGGGATCAGCTTGGTCGGTCGCAGAAAGTGCTCGAGATCTTTTTTGTCGGCCTTCGGAGGTTTGCCAGGCGTGGAAAGATCCACGGCGTAGTTTTTGGTGGTGACGCGACTGGTGGTGGAGAGGACCGGGGTCACTCCGGCGGGGAATTCGGCGGAGACGATTCCTACGGAGTCGTCTTTGTTTTCGGTGAGCTTGGCGGTGCCACCTTCGGCTTTGAATTCATTGCTTAGAGTTTTTTGGAAGGGAGTGGGCTTGATCAGGGCTGCTGGTAGCCAGATGCGCGTGACGCCGGAGGGATTGAAGACTTGGACTGTCGTCGTTACTTCGAAGGTGCGCCAGGTGCCGGGCGTGTTGGTTGACGCGAATAGACGGGCTGCGTTGGGAAAGGCTAGAGCGGCGGAGAGCGTGCTGGCTGAGTGTAGGAACTTGCGACGATTCATGTGGCACCTTGAGTCGGAAATTGGGCGCTTCCGTTGTCGATAATAAATGAATTTAAGGATTTAACACAGAGGGCACAGAGAACGGCGAAGGATGAGGACCCGGAGATTTTGATGACGAATTGCGGTGTTATGGTGGCTGCGGAGCAGAAGCGAAACCAAAGGCAAAAGCTGAGGTGCGGGCAGCAGATCCTTCGGCCGGCTAAAAACTACCCCGTCGGCCTCAGGATGACGATGCTTCGCCGCATCGTCACTTTACCGAATCGTCGTACTCCTTCATCCAGTTGCGAGTCTTGAGGACTTCGCGGGCTTTGGCGCCGTCGGGCGGGCCGACGATGCCGTCTTTTTCCATCAAGTCGATGAGGCGCGCGGCGCGGCCGTAGCCTACGCGCAGGCGGCGTTGAAGGGTTGAGGTAGAGGCGCGGCCCATTTCGCAGACGACGCGGACGGCGTCCTGGTAGAGATCGTCGTCGACTTCTTCGCCGCCGTCGGCTGCGCCGCCACTGCCGCCGCTGCCGGATGAGCCTTCTTCTTTAGGCGGCTTGAGCAGGTCTTCGTTAAAGACAGCCTTGGCTTGTTCCTTCCAGAAATTGCAGACTTCCTCGACTTCGCGTTCGTTGACGTAGGGGCCGTGAATGCGATGCAAGCGCGAAGAGCCGGCGGGCAGGTAGAGCATGTCGCCCTTGCCGAGCAGCGATTCGGAGCCATTGGCGTCGAGAATGGTGCGGGAATCCACTTTGCTGGCGACGCGGAAGGAAACGCGGGCCGGGAAATTGGCTTTGATCAAGCCGGTGATGACGTCGACCGACGGGCGCTGGGTGGCGAGAATCAGATGGATGCCGACGGCGCGGGCCATTTGCGCCAGGCGGGTGACGGATTCTTCGACGCCGTTGGTATCGACCATCATGAGGTCGGCGAGTTCGTCGATGATGATGACCAGGTAGGGAAGCGGCTTGTGTTCTTCTTCCTCGGTGCCGTCGAAGAGCGAAAGAGATTGGCCCTTTTCGAAGCTGCGATTGTACTGGTCGATGTTGCGGACGCCGCGGGATGCGAGGAGTTTGAGGCGGCGTTCCATTTCGCGGGTGGCGTTGCGCATCACGTTGGCGGCGACTTTGGCGTCCGTGACCACCGGTGTGAGCAAGTGCGGGATATTGGCGTACATTCCGAGTTCGACTTGCTTCGGATCGATCAAGACGAGTTTTAGCTCGTCGGGCGTGGCTTTGAACAGCATGCCCATCAGCAGGGAATTGATGAAGACGCTCTTACCTGTGCCGGTGGATCCAGCGATGAGCAAGTGCGGCATCTGGGTCAAGTCGCCGGCGCGGATGCGGCCGATGAGGTCTTTACCAAATGGCAGAGTAAGCTTGGACGGCGAGTGGCTGAACTCGGGAGCTTCCACGATGTCGCGCAGGGCGATGGTTTCGCGATGGACATTGGGAACTTCGATGCCGACCGTGGATTTGCCGGGAATGCGTTCGATCAGGATTGATTCGGCTTGCAGCGCGAGGCAGAGATCGTCGCCCAGGCCGGTGATGCGGCTGTATTTGATTCCAGCTTCGGGCTTGAATTCGAAAGTGGTGACGACCGGGCCGGGATTGATTTGAGTGATGTGGCCGCCGATGCCGAATTCCAGGCACTTTTGTTCGATGGCGCGGGCGCGTTCTTTCAGTTCGGTTTCGTCGGTTTTGGCGCCGCGTTCGGCGGGAGTCAGGAGCGACGGAGGCGGCAGTTTGTAATTCGTTTTGCCCAGCGAGATTTTAATTTCCTGGGTGGGTTTCTTTTTGGGTGGCTCGGGCGCGTCGTCGCGGAATTTGATGATGGCCGGTACGCGACTTAACAGACTGCCCTTGGCGCGCGGTTCTTCTCGTTCGTCTTCCTCTTCGTCTTCTTCCTCAAGTTCTTTTACCGGCGGCTCTTTGGTGGAGACACGCTGCTGGGCTACCGCCGGACGTCCGGCGATTTTGATTTCTTCCACGCGTTTGCGCAGGCGGTCGGATTCGCGGGATTCGCGCCAGTCTTTGGCGCGAGCCAGCAGCTGGCCGACGAAACCTTCTTCAGCCAGGGGCCTTCTGAGCCATTGGCCGGCGGCGCGAAACGAAAAGCTGGTGGTGAGGAACAACGCGGTAAGAAAAGTTACGATCGAAACCAGGTGCGCGCCGACTGGATTAAAAGCTGCGCGCAGGCCTTCGGCGAGAACCGTACCGAGCAGGCCGCCGGCGGGGAGCGCGCCGCGCACGTCCGGCATGTGAATGAGGCAAAGTTCAGAGGCTAGCGAGGTAAGCAGCATGACGCCGCCGACCATCTTGGTGACCGGAGCTTCGAGCAGCTGGCTGCGGAACCAGCGCATGGCGACCACGAACATACCGATGGGGAACAGGAAAGCTGAGAAACCGCACAGCTGGAAAAAGAGATCGGCCATGTGGGCGCCGACTGGTCCGATCCAGTTGCGCGCTGGGGCGCCGCCGGGCGCGGGAGCCGAAACATTGAACGAAGCATCGTGCGGAGAATACGAGAGCAGGCTGAGGGCGAGCAGGATGGCAAGACTCAGGCCGACGAAGCCGACCATTTCGTTGAGTCTCTTGTTGTCCGAAGGTGTAAGGATCCGCACGACGATTTCCCCTTTTAACCCTGGAGCGAGTGCGCAGAAATTTGCCGGTTGCTGCCACTTGGCACTCTGCCGGAGAACGGCAGGAAGGCGCAAGCGAACAGGTTAGCCGGGACTCCGCTGCATGGCGTCCAGAGGCTGAGCTGATTCCAAAGAAAAGCAAAAGGGGAAGGCCGCCGCGTAGAACCTGGATAGGGCGGGCGCTAACGCGCGAAACCCAGGCGGAGGAACGCGACCAACGAAGGGACTATAGCAAAGGGAATTGTGGAATTCGAAAAGATATTTTCGGGGATGTGTCATGGGAGAGACCAAAGATTTAACACAGAGAAGGTCGAAACATGAGGGCACGGAGAGTTGGCCGGGGGCGTGGAATTTGCGGTGCGCGGTGAGCTTGGGGAAGTACAATCCGCGGATGCGCTACTTTTTGTCCGGGATATTGGCTGCTCTGGCGTTGGCTGGCACAGTGGCAGCCGATAAAACTCCTTGTCCGCCGTCCACCGTTTCGCGAATCAACATCCTTGACGTTAGCGTCATCGACGTGGTGACCGGCGCGGAGCAACGACACGCGACGGTCAAGATCGAGGGCGATCGGATCGCTCAGATCCTGCCGTACAAAAGTGACCAGCGGGACGAATGCGCGCAAATCGTGGAAGGCGCTGGGAAATTTCTGATTCCGGGCCTGTGGGACATGCACGTCCACACATTTTTCGGGAACTGGGTGCCGGGCGGGAGGGAAGTTACGATTCCCCTTTTTGCCGCCAACGGAATTACCGGCGTGCGGGATATGGGCAGCGAGCTGGATTTGATTTTGCAGGCGCGGGCAGACATCGCCGCTGGGAAACTGATTGGGCCGCGGATGATTGTGGCCGGGCCGATGCTCGACGGGCCGAAGACACAGTTTCCGGCTTCGATTGCCGTGGCGACGCCGGATGACGGGCGCCGAGCGGTGGATATGCTGGTGTCGCGCGGCGTCGACTTCATCAAGATTCAATCTTACGTGCCACGCGAGGCGTACTTCGCCATCGCTGACGAGTGCAAGAAGAAGGGCATCACGTTCGTGGGGCACGTGCCGGATGCGATTCGGGCCTCGGAAGCTTCGAACGCGGGGCAAAAAAGCTTCGAGCATTTGATCGGGATTTTCGAGGAGAGTTCGACGGTCGAGGATGAGTTGTTAACGGCGCACAAGACTCCGGCGAAATTCCTGGAGACTTACGATCCGCAGAGAGAGGCGGCCTTGATCGCGTTGCTGGCCAAGAATCAAACGTGGCAGTGTCCGACGCTTTTCTGGGAGCGGGGGCAGTGGCTGGTGGACGCCATCGACATCTCGAAAGATCCGGACGCGAAATATGTTCCGGCCTACTGGCGGGAGAAGACCTGGCCGCATTTCACCGAATCGATCATCAAGGAGCTTGACACCGACCCGTTGCCGGTGCGGGAGAAATTCGTGGAGCACGAATTGGATATTGTACGGAAACTGCAGGCGGCGGGCGTGCCTTTTATTGCGGGGACGGATACTCCGGCGGGCGTTGACGTGATTCCCGGGGCTAGCTTGCATCACGAATTGCAACGGTTTGTCGATGCTGGTTTCACGCCGCTGCAGGCGTTGCAGACGGCGACGATTAATCCGGCGACGGTTCTTGGGGATTACCAAGGATTTTGGGACGGTGGCGCCCGGGAAGATCGCCGATCTCACGCTGCTAGACGCGGACCCCACGGAAAATATCGCCAATACTCGGAAGGTCGCCGGAGTCGTACTGAACGGGCGTTATTTTGGGAGCGAAAAGCTCTACAAAATTGTCGAGCAGGGCGTGCAAAAACTAGACGCAACAAAGAATTGAGGCCGCGAGCGGACGCGCACGAACCTCAACAGACCGACTAGCGAACTGCTACTGCACTATCCGCGCGGCGTAGAACAGCACGGCAGCGCCCAAGATGATGCGGTAGATGGCGAAGGGGGCGAAGCCGCGTTTGCGGACCCAGGCCATGAACCAGGCTACGGCGCCGTAGGCCACGATGAAGGAAACGACGAAGCCGATGGCGAGAATGATCCAGCCGTGGGTGTCGATGCCGCCGACGCTAAGTGAATCTTCGCCTTTGCCGCGGAGAAACTTGAGCAACTCGTAGAGTGTGGCGACCGCCATCGTGGGGATGGAGAGGAAGAAAGAAAATTCGAGCGCGGACGCGCGGGACATTCCAGCAACTTGGCCAGCCGCGATGGTCGACATCGAACGCGAAGTGCCGGGGAAGACGGCGGAAAGAATTTGGCAGGCGCCGATCCAGATGGCTTGGCCGAGGCTCATATCTTCCATGTGCCAGGTGTGAATGCGCGAGCCGGGCGCGTTGGGTCCGGCTTTTTCCCATTTGGCGTTCATGGCGTCGACGATCCACATGACCACGCCGCCGATCAACAGCGCGCTGCCCATGATGTAGAGGCTCTCGAGATGCTTGCCGATGATTTTGGTCATCAGAAACGCGGGAATGGCGGTGACGACGAAGGCGATGGCGACCAGGCTGAGCGGGTGATTGAGGATGGTGCGGTTGCCTTTTTCGCCCCGCGGGAAAGTGGAGAGGAATTTCGCGATTTGCGCGCGGAAATAAATCGGCAGGCACAGGATGGCGCCCAGCTGGATGACGATGGTGTACATCTTCCAGTAGCCGCTGGTGAGGCTGACGTGCAGCAGAAATTCGGCGATGCGCAGGTGCGCGGTGGAGCTGACCGGCAGGAATTCGGTGAGACCTTCTACGATTCCGAGAATCAGCGAGATGAAGTAATCGTTCAAGTCAAGTTCTCCAGGAAGTACGAAGTGAAATTACAAAATTATGAACCGGCGGCCTTTTCGCCCAAGGCCAGGGTTTTGGTCATGGCGTAGGCGTCGCGGCCGTTTGGGTAATAGTTTTTGCGGACGCCGCGTTTACGATAACCATGCTTTTGCCAGAACGCAACGGCGGAGTCATTATCGGTTGCGGTTTCGAGGCGGACTTCGTGAACGGCGGAAGCAATCAGGCGGCGCTCGATCTCGTCGAGGAGCGCGGTGCCGACTTTGTGGCGGCGAAATTCCTCGAGGACGTCGATGGTGACGATGTAGCCGTAGTGATCTTGCTGGGCGCTGATGCAGAATCCGGCGATGCGGCCATCGGCCTCGGCGACGACGCAATCGGCGACGCGCAGGCGGAGATATTCGCGGAGTTCACGTTTGGAGTAGGCGACTTCGGCTTCGTAGCAAACCTGATCGATTTCATGCAGCGTTTCGAAGTCGGCGGGTTTATAGCTGCGCAGGGTGATGTCCACGACGCCGCTACTAGACTTCCAGGATGACCGGCAGAATGAGCGGCCGTTTGGCGGTTTGCTTGTTGAGGTAGCGTTTCAGGTCGGACCGAACTTTTTCTTTGATGACGCTCCAGTCGGATTTTTCTTCGGGCGTGGAATTTTCGAGAGTCTTGAGGATCACTTCGCGGGCCGCGGTCAGAATCTCGGCTCCGTCTTCCGACAAAAAGCCGCGGGTGACGATTTCGGGTGAGGTTTCGAGCAGGCCGGTGTGTTTGTTGATGACCATGATGGGCACGACTACGCCGTCTTCAGACAAGTGGCGGCGATCGCGAACGACCACCTCTTCAATCTCTTCCAATGACCCGGAATCGACCATCACGCGGCCGGCTTGCACTGCGTCGCGGCGATGCGCGCCGCCATCGGCGGTGAATTCTACCGGCTGGCCGCTTTCCAGCAGGAAGATCTGGGAGCCGACGGCGCCGAGTTGTTCGGCGAGTGCGGAGTGGCGGAAGAGCTGGCGGTATTCGCCGTGCACCGGAATGAAATATTTCGGACGCACGAGCTGCAGCAGGATTTTCATTTCTTCCTGGCTGGCGTGGCCGGAAACGTGAATCGGCGAAGCGTTGGAGCCTTCGTAATAGACCAGCACGCGACGGCGGAAAAAATGATCGATCATGCGGAAAATGGCTTTTTCGTTTCCGGGGATGATGCGCGAGGACAAAATAACCGTGTCGTTTTCGGCGATGCTCAGCAGGCGATGATTGTCGACAGAAATGCGGGACAGCGCGGAAAGCGGTTCGGCCTGGGTGCCGCTGGCGAGGACGACGAGTTTGCGCGGGTCGAAGCCGCGAATATCTTGCGGGCGCACGACGCTGCCGTCCGGAACGCGCAATTTGCCGAGGCCGTGAGCGATTTCGACGTTATCGACCATGCTGCGGCCGACGAAGCCGATTTTGCGGCCGACCATACGGGCGATGTCGATGACCTGCTGCACGCGATGGACGGAACTGGAGAAGCAGGAGACGACGACTTTAGCCGGGGCGGCGCGGAATAATTCTTCCAGGCGCACGACGACGGCGCGTTCGGAAGGCGTGAAGCCGGCGCGTTCGACGTTGGTGCTGTCGCTGAAGAGGGCGAGAACCCCTTCGCGGCCGTAGCGGGCGAAGGCGTGCATGTCGAACGGCTTGCCATCGACTGGAGTGTGATCGATTTTGAAATCGCCGGTATGGATGATGACGCCGACCGGAGTGCGCACGGCCAGCGCGACGCAATCGATGGTGCTGTGCGTCACGTGCAAGTATTCGATGGAGAAGGGGCCGAGGACGGTGGTGTCGCCGGCTTTGACTTCATGCAATTTCGCTTTTTCGAGCAGGCCGTGTTCTTCCAGCTTTTTCTTGACGATGGCCAGGGTGAATTCGGTGCCGTAAATCGGGACGTTAAGTTCCGGAAGGATGTAGGGGATTCCGCCGATGTGATCTTCGTGCGCGTGGGTCAGGACGATGGCGCGGACTTTGTTGCGGTGCTGCTTGAGGTAGGTGATGTCGGGGATGACGATGTCGACCCCGAGCAGTTCTTGCTCGGGAAACATCAGACCGGCATCGATGACGATGATGTCTTCGCCGCAGCGAAGCGCCATCATGTTCATGCCGAATTCGCCGAGTCCGCCTAGCGGAATGGCCCATAGGGAGGTTTGGCTCAAGGTTTTCTTCCGATTCTAGCGGTCAGCGCGCGCGACGGGATTGCGTGCGGCGTTTGGAACGAGTGCAGGATGCAGGATTGAGGTTGTGTCATTTTCGATTTTTTATTGAGGGGTAATCGTATCACAAGCGTGTGAACGGTGCGTGACGAGGGCGGCTGGTCGTGGGGGTCTGGGCGCGGGAGCATGGATGAGATTCTTCGTCGCCGAAGGCGCTCCTTCCTCAGAAAGACGGCGGTTTTTGGGTGGCGTGAGAATCGCGGAGGCGCTTCGCGCTTGATCGGCTAGGCGGCGCGGGCTTCGGGTCGAAAGCGGTGGCAGAGCCACCGCACTCCAAAATGGGCTGGGCGTCGAATCGTTTGAGGAGCTTGCGCGATGGATTGCGGCGCGGGCTTCGCGCTCCGCCCGGTGATTATTCGGCGCTGCCGCCGGCGAAGAGGCGGGCTACTGCTACTAGCAATACTGCGCCTACTGTGGCGGCGGCCAGGCTGCCCCAGAAGCCGAAGGTTACGATGCCCAGGCGGGTGAAAATCCAGCCGCCGAGGACGGCGCCGACCAGGCCCAGGATGATGTCGGTGATGCAGCCGAAGCCGCGGCCGCGGGCGATTTTTCCGGCGAGCCAGCCGGCGAGCAGGCCGATGAAAATCCAGCCCAGGATTCCGTGGGTTTCGAAGTAGACCACCCAGCCGTGCTCGGTCGTGGGATATTCCTGCAGAAACATAGCCATCGAAAGCATGTAAGGGACTCCTCTCGAAATTATTGCTGGCAGAAAATATACCCCAAAGTCTTGTAGATAAGCTTGGCGGCCAGAAAATCAGAGGCGTGGTCGCGTGGGCGCGGAGAAAGTTCGGCAACGTCCATGGCGACGATTTTTTTGTGGTCGGCGACGGCGCGAATCAGCGCGGTGACTTGATTCCAGTCGAGGCCGCCGGGTTCGGGCGCGCCGGTGGCGGAAACGATGGAGGAATCGAAGCCGTCGACATTGATGGTGAGGTATACGCGCGGGCCGAGATCCTCGAGAACTTTGGCGATCCAGGTTTTCACCGGAGCGCGAACGATATCCTTGGCCCAATACACTTTGGTGCGCAGTTTGGGGATGGCCTGGGATTCTTCTTCGGAGAGCGAGCGGATGCCGACCTGCACGGCGGGACACATTTCGACTACGCGGCGCATGGTGCAGACGTGGCTGCCGGGATTGCCCTGGTATTCGTTGCGCAGTTCGGCGTGGGCGCCGATATGCAGCACGCAGAGGTCTTTAAATTTTTTCAGGGTGGCGGAAACCAGCGGCGGGGTGAGCGAATGTTCGCCGCCGAGAGCTACCGGAAATTTTCCGGCGTCGAGCAGTTCGAGTTGCGCGGTGAAGAGTTCGCGCAAGACTTCTTCGAAGGTGCCGTCCTGGGTATCGATGGGCGGCCAGGTGGCGATGCCGATTTCGCGGGCGAAATCCATTTCGAGTTCATCGTCAAAAGTTTCCATGTGGCGGCTGGCTTCG
>CAWIEL010000082.1:0-11052 GCA_963835025.1 uncultured Acidobacteriota bacterium | reverse complement strand
GTTCGCCGGCATCGACCACGGCAGCGGTTGCAGCCGCATTTGCATGCGCGCCGCGGAAACGCTGGCCAAGAGCATCAGCGGAAGCGTGTGCATCGTGGAAGCGAATCTGCGTTCACCGGCGCTCCCGGGCATGTTTGGAACCACCAACCACCACGGGCTAACCAACGCGTTACTGCAGGACGGGCCAATCCGCTCGTTTGCCAAGCCGGTGCGCGGCGACAATCTGTGGCTGCTTTCGAGCGGCGTGCTGGCCTCGGATTCGGCGAATCTGCTGAGCACGGACAGACTGAAAGCACGCTTCGCGGAATTACGCCAGGAATTCGATTTTGTGCTAATCGACGCACCTCCGCTGACCCGCTACGCCGACGCGATCGCGCTCGGCCAGTTGAGTGATGGATTCGTACTGGTGCTCGAAGCGAATTCGACTCGGCGCGAGGCGGCGCTCCAGGTTTCGGAGACCTTGCAAGCCGCAAAAGTTAAGGTGCTTGGCGCGGTTCTAAACAAGCGGACTTTTCCGATCCCGGAATCGCTCTATCAGAAGCTGTAGTCGAGGCAGGTTTTTGGAGCGAGCAGAGATTTCAGTGAACCATGGAACCGACTTTTTTCGGTGGTACCGGACGCGCCAGCGCGCGGGCACAGTTTAGCCGAGAAGCTTTCGATTCCATGTGACTGAGATAGCGGAGCTTGGTCCGATCTAGCGCGAAATCTAACTGCCTGCTCCAGCCCGGGGAGTGAATTCCAGTAGTTCGTGTGGGCGTCGAGGTCCCTTCCGGCGGTCGCAACGAACGAGCAGCGGCACCAAAATTCATAACGAAATCCGGCCCAAAGAGAGAAACAGTGAACGAAGTCAAGCGTCGGTTTCTAATCAACGCTCTGAAATTATTCGATCTCGGTCTGGTCGTTCTATCTTTTGGGTTGGGAATGTTTTTTGTCGTTCACACCCAAGCTGCTTCCTTGACCGAGTTCTTCTCTATCCGTGTCAAAGTTTCGAATTGCCTCATTTTTGCCATCGCCCTGTTCTGCTGCTATGGAATGTTCGCGTTGTGCGGGCTGTACGAATCGAAGCGGCTTTCGACCAAGACCGCGGAGATCGTCGAAGTTCTCAAAGCGAGCTCGCTCTCGGTCGCGTGTTTGGCCATGATTTCAGCGATTTTTTCGCTGAAGACCATTATGACGCCGCGTTTCCTGGGCCTTTTCTGGCTGGTTCTCTCCGTATTGCTCGTTACTTCCCGCTTGTTCATACGCTATTGGCTCGCGAGCATCCGGCGGCGTGGACATAATCTCCATCACATTTTGATTTTGGGCACCAATTCACGAGCCATTGCGTTTGCGCGGAGCATTGAGGCCGCTCCGGAATTGGGTTGCCGGCTGCTTGGATTCGTGGACGATCCCTGGGATGGGATGGATGAGTTTTTAGCCACGGGATTTAGTCTGGCTTCGAACTATGAAGGGCTCGCCGAATTCCTGCGACATAATGTGGTGGATGAGGTCGCGATTTACATACCGCTAGGCTCCTTCTACGAACATGCCGCGCAGATGGCCTCATTATGCGAGCAGCAGGGCATCATCATGCGGTTCGATACCGATCTGTTCAATTTAAAGATCGCGCGGCCGCGCACCACCGTATTCGGCGGAGACGAGCCGCAATTGGCAGCTCCTAGTGCCCTGCTGCAAGGTCACGCCTTCTTCCTAAAACGCGCCATCGACATCATGGCGTCGGGCTTCATGCTGGTGCTTCTTGCCCCTGTATTACTGGCGATTGCATTACTCATCCGATTCACTTCGCCGGGCCCGATTCTATTCGGCCAAGTAAGATTGGGCCTGAACAAGCGGCGGTTCACCATGTATAAATTTCGAAGCATGGTTCCGGACGCCGAGCGAATTCAAGAAGAATTGTTACATCTGAATGAGATGTCCGGGCCAGTTTTCAAAATTCGCAATGATCCGCGCGTTACGCCCATCGGCAGGATATTGCGTAAGACGAGCCTTGACGAACTCCCACAACTTTTCAATGTATTGAATGGCGAAATGAGCCTGGTCGGGCCGCGGGCTCTCCCGGTGCGCGACTACGAGCTCTTCAATGAGGATTGGCAACGCCGACGCTTCAGCGTGCCGCCCGGGATCACGTGCTTGTGGCAGATTCATGGGCGAAATTCGGTTCCCTTCGAGCGATGGATGGAGCTGGACATGCAGTACATCGACAAATGGTCGTTGTGGTTGGATTTAAAGATTCTGGTACAAACGATTCCGGCTGTGCTCAAGGGTTCAGGCGCCGCCTAGGGTTCGATATCTCAGCTTGAGCCTGGCTAATTTGGGCGGGCGCTGCCATGGTTTGCGGCGATTCAAAAGATAGAGTAGTGCGTTAAATGCGCGGATAACCAGCACGGGAGGTGCGGTTTGCGAATAGCAGTCGTAGGATCGGGCTATGTGGGACTGGTATCGGCCGTGTGTTTCGCCGAGATTGGGCACGATGTCATTTCCGTCGATAACGACAGCGCCAAAATCGACATCCTGAAGCGCGGCGAAGTGCCTATTCACGAGCACTTTCTGCCGGAGCTATTGCAGCGCCACAACGGCGGCCGCCTGCAGTTCTCGACTTCCGTGACTGACGCGGTCGAAAATTGCGACGCGGTATTCATTACGGTGGGAACCCCGCAATCCGAAACGGGTGAAGCCGACCTTTCCTATGTGGAAGCGGTGGCCTACGAAATTGCGAAAGCCATCCACAGTCCGAAACTCGTTGTGGAGAAGAGTACGGTTCCGGTGAGCACTTGCGACTATCTGCGCAAAACACTCATGTTAAATGGAGCGCGGCAGGGGCTGTTCTCGGTCGCCTCGAACCCGGAGTTTTTGCGCGAAGGTACGGCGGTTACTGACTTCTTGTATCCCGATCGCATCGTGATCGGCGGCGACGATACTTTCAGCGTTTCCATGCTGAAAGAAATCTATCTGCCACTTACGTCGGGTAGTTATTACAGTCAGAAGGATGCGATTCCTTTTGCGCGCTACAGTCATGAGAAAGCGCCGATGATTGTAACCAATGCGCGCAGCGCGGAATTGATCAAGCACGCGTCGAACGCGTTCCTGGCCATGAAGATTTCGTTCATCAATGCGGTTGCGAATATTTCGGAAGCGGTCGGCGCGGACATTCAGCAGGTATGCGCCGGCATCGGCTCCGATTCGCGGATTGGGCCGAAGTTCCTGAACGCCGGCATCGGTTACGGTGGTTCGTGCTTTCCCAAGGACGTCCAGGCTTTTCATGCGGTGGCAACGCAGTGCAATTACGATTTTGGCCTGCTGACCGAAGTGATGGAAATTAATCTGGAGCAGCGCCGCCGTTTTCTCAAGAAGGTCCGCAGCGCTCTGTGGACCCTACGCGGAAAGCGCCTGGGAGTTTTGGGCCTGGCGTTCAAGGCGGATACCGACGATGTTCGCGAATCGCCGGCCATCGCGATGATCAAGACGCTGGTGAAAGAAGGCGCCAAGCTGAAGGTGTTCGATCCCGCCGCGATGCCGAACGCCAAGAAAGTTTTGCCGGAAACGGAAGTGGCCTATGTCGGGGATGCGTACGAGGCCGCTAACGGTTCCGACGCGCTCCTAATCCTGACGGAGTGGCCCGAATTCGGCTCGCTCGATTTGGCCAAAGTCAGGTCGATGCTGCGTTATCCTATCGTGATCGACGGCCGCAATCTCTATGCCCCGGACAACATGGCTGCCGCGGGCTTGGTTTATCACAGCATTGGACGCGCTTCCTCCGTAGTAGAAAGCACGACGCCAGGGACAGATAATAATGGCAACGCGGCAACCGCTGGAGAGTCCGACGCCATCCAGGCTGTTCGCGCATCATAAAGCGGTAAGCGATTCCGGTTCTGTAACATACCTTCTGGATGATTTATCACCTGCTCTCCGAAGCCGAACCTTTTTCCGAACATCACGGAGGCGCGGTT
This sequence comes from uncultured Acidobacteriota bacterium, assembly GCA_963835025.1. GTDB lineage: Bacteria > Acidobacteriota > Terriglobia > Acidiferrales > UBA7541 > Palsa-295. Next base: position 7,105 of record CAWIEL010000082.1, on the reverse strand, counting down.
TCGCGTTGGGTGGCCAACGTCCTGCGCGACGACGAGTCCTCGACAGTCATTTGCCCGTCGGCGGATTCGACCTGGGGGTTTCCGGTCGCGCGGGTTTGGGTTTTGTCGGGATTGCGAAAATATGAGTGGTGGCGTGAGCGAATCCGTTCGACCAAGGCGTATCCGCTGACCCTGCGGCTTCTGCGATCCGTGCTGGCGCCGGTGAGCGAAAAACTCCAGCAAGGCGACACGTTGTACATCCACAACCGTCCTGAATTTGCGCTGGCCGCGAGCGCGATGGTCCATAAGCAGCGAGCACAGATCGTGCTCCACCTTCACAATTCGCATTTGTTAACGGTGCCGGAACGTTATCGTGCGTCGCTCGATGTGGATGCGCTGGCCTTCTGCAGTGCGTTCCTGAAACAGGAAGCGAATGAATACGTGGCCCGCACTAAGATCGCCGCGGTAATCCAAAACGGTGCCGACGACAAATGCTTTTTTCCAGCCCCGGTAGACGAGGGGATCTCGGGCAAAACTCCCGTCGTGCTTTTCGTAGGGCGGCTGGTTCCGGAGAAGGGAATGGAATTTCTGGTTGAGGCGCTGCGGTTGCTGAACGACCGCGGCGTCAATGTCTCCGGCGAAATTATCGGGAGCACAGGATTCGGGCACGACCGCAGCTCGGAGTACGTGGACCGGATCAAAGAAAATTTGCCGGCGAACGTACACTTCCACAAGTATGTTTCAGGCGACGCGCTGGCGGAGGAATTCCGGCGGGCTACGATTTTCTGCTGCCCGTCAGTTCAGAATGAACCGTTCGGCATGGTGAATGTGGAAGCGATGGCCACTCGCCTGCCGGTAGTGGCGACGGCGGTGGGAGGAATTCCGGAGGTTTTCCGCTACGGCGGTGGAATTTTGGTGCGGCCGGGATCGGCCACCGAGATTGCCGAGGCTATCGAATCGTTGCTGAAAAACCCAACGAAGCGTGAGGAGCTGGCGGCAACCGGTTATGCGGCTTTCAAAGAGCATTTTCGTTGGCCGCAGGTGCGTAGCGAGTATCTAAAATTGATTCGACAGGTTGGGTTAGCCGCGTGATGAAAATCCCGGCGTACAACGGCAGTATGTGCCGAGCATGATCCGTGATCAGTGGCTCAGGCTCAAGAGCAGTACCCTCGCGCGTAATGCGGGGTGGATGTTCGCGGGCCAGGGATTGTCGTTTGTCGTCCAGGGTTTGTATTTCGTAGTGCTGGCGCGGCTTCTAGGCAGCGCGCAGTACGGAGTGTTGGCGGCGGCTTTTGCCTTGGTCAGTTTGGTAAGCCAGTACAGCACCATGGGTTCGGGCCTTCTGTTTTTGCGTTACGTGAGCCCGGACCACTCTCGTTTCAGGGAATATTGGGGAAACATCCTGCTGTCGACCGCGGTGCTGGGCACTGCGTTGGTTCTGGCGCTGCGTCTGGGTGGGCGTTGGTTGATCGGCGCGGATAGCGCGGCAGTTTTAGTTGTCCTGGCGATTGGCGATTGCCTATGCTTGCAGTTGGCCAGCTGCGTTAGCCAGATTTTCCAAACTTTCGAAAAGATGCGGATCACCGCATCGTTGAACCTGCTGACGAATTTGCTGCGGCTGATTCTGGCGGCCGGGATGTTGGGGCTGCTGCATCATGCGACCGCTTGGGATTGGGCCATCGCGTCGTTAATAGTTTCAATCGTTGCAGCGACAACGGCGGTTGTAACCGTTACCGTAAAATTCGGCTGGCCAAAATTCGTGCCAGGGTTGTTGTTCAAACGGTTGGGCGAAGGCTTTATTTTCGCGGTATCCGGTTCGACGACGAACGCTTACAACGACGTCGACAAAGTCATGCTAGGTCACTACGGCATGACCGTGGCCAACGGAATTTATTCGATGGCCTATCGCGTGATCAATATCGCGACCATGCCGATGATGTCGATTTACGCGGCGGCTTTTCCGCGGTTTTTTCGCGAAGGGGTGAACGGGGCGCGCAGCACCGAGCCTTTTGCCCGCAAGCTGGTGAAGCGCACGTTGCTGCTGGGAATTGCGGCTGCGGTGGGCATGTTTCTATTTGCCCCGGTGATTCCGTTCCTGGTTGGAAAAGGCTTTGACCAGAGCGTTTCGGCGCTGCGCTGGCTGTGCCTGATTCCGGCGTTTCGATGTTTGCACGTTGGCGCGGGAGACGCGATGGCTGGGGCGGGCTACCAGAAATACCGGCTGGGTTCGCAGATGGTCGCGGCGGTGTCGAATTTCGGGCTGAACCTGTATTTAATCCCGCACTATTCGTGGATGGGAGCGGCATGGTCCAGCTTGCTGACCGATGGCGGCTTGGCAGCGATGAACTGGACCCTGCTGTTGTGGCTGAAGCGGAGCGAGTTGGCTAGGCCGCCACTTGCCGAGCCGGCGTAAGCCGATCCAGACCGAGTGCGAAAATGATACTGCAATTGAAGGTGAACGGAATAACGCCGGGCCGTAACCTAACCGGGCGAAGGTGAAACGCAGATGCAAAGACTCCTAGAAAAAGCCTACCTAATTTTCGCGTTGATCTTTCTGGCGAACGGCATCATCCAGACGGACGTCGGCGAGAATGTAGGACCGCGCCTGCAGTCGTTGCCCCTGCGCTACGGAGAGATCCTTGTTTTCGCGATTCTGGCCGTTCTGGTGGCCATTCACTGGAGAGAAGTTTTCAGCGGGGTGCTGCGATCGGGCTGGCTGATGGCCTTCTGCGGGATCACGGTTCTATCGTCGGCGTGGGGAGTTGATCCGCCGTTCGCCTTGCGGCGTGCGGCGGTCCTGCTGGCGACGACCATTTTCGGTTTGTACCTGGCGTCGCGATTCGATTGGGACGAACAGATCAGCTTGTTCGCATGGATGTCGGTTATAGCGATTGCGGGTTGCTGGTTCATGGTGGTGGTGTTCCCGCAGTACGGTATTTCGCACGACATTCACTTGGGATCGATCAAGGGACTGTTCCCGCATCGCAGCATGATGGCGCGGCAAATGGTTTTTGCGATCTTGACGCTGGCGCTGGCACGACCTAAGGGGATGCCGACCGTGGTGCGCGGGACGGCTCTGGTGGGCGCGGTGGGCTTGCTGGCATTTTCGTTCGCGGCCACGTCCTGGGTTTCGGCGGCGATCTGTGTGGCAGTTTATCCGCTTCTTCATGTGCTGAGAGTTAAGAGCAAGCGCACGCTGCCGTTGTGGGTGGTGCTGACTCCGGTTTTTGTAGTGCTCGCGTACCTCCTGATTGCCAATTTTAATCTGGTGCTCGATGCGACCGGAAAGGATGCGACGCTGACCGGGCGGGTGCAGATCTGGCACGCCGCGATCGTGGCGATCAGCAAGCGGCCCCTGCTTGGATACGGATTCCAGATGTTTTGGAACCGTGGAACCGCAATCACTTTCATCAATCCTTATCCGAACCACGCGCATGACGGATATTTGGACATTCTCCTGGATACCGGCATCGTCGGGCTGTTGGTTTTCCTTTGTGGATTTGCAGTAAGCATCTGGCGCGCCGGAAAACTCTTCCGGGAGAATGCCGTGAACGGCGCAAAGTGGCCGCTGCTTTTCCTGATATTTTTTGGAGTGTTCAACGTTACCGAAAGCAACTTCACTCGGCCCCTGACTTTTCTGTGGGTACCGTACTGCTCGATTTTCGTTTCGCTGGCTCTGATGGAGTTTGAAGGGCGTTTGCCGTCCGCAGTGGCCAGCGGCGATTTCGAGCCGGACGACGATGGCGGCGGTTCGGAAAGCCCCGCTGCCATACCGTCCTATGGCGCGTAGCGACACGATGCCGGCCACCGCAAAATCTGTCGTTGCGGTCGACCCGCGCACCGTTGCGATTCCAAAACCCACGGCCACCGCCGCGCCCGTCGTGTTGGTCTACCGCTCACAGCTTCTCGGGCCGTCGGAAACGTTCATTCAATCTCAGGCAGCATTTATGGAAACGTTCCGCGCGTTTTTTGTGGGACGCAGCCGGGTGCCGGGAATCGAACTGCCTGCGGATTCGCTGTGGGTCGCGAACCAAGGCGGAAGGTTTGGCAAGCTGCAGGACATTCGCTTTCGAATTTTCGGTCCGGGATCTGAATGCAAAAACCGCATGCGCGCGCTCGAGCCGCGAATTATTCACGGTCATTTTGCTCCGGACTCATGCGAAGCAATGCCATTGGCATCCGCGCTCCAGATACCGCTACTCGTCACTTTTCACGGATTCGACGCGACTCTGTCCGATGCTGCGCTGGAACAGACGAGGCAAGGGCGCCGGTACCTGCGAGCATTACCGGCGTTACGGAAAAAAGCGGACCTATTCCTAGCGGTTTCGGAATTCATCGCCAAGCGCGCCACAGCGCAGCGCGGAATTCCCGCGGATCGCGTACGCGTTCACTACATCGGAGTCGACACGGAAAAGTTTCGGCCGCCGGTCGCGCCGAAACGCCAGCAGCAAGCACTATTCGTCGGCCGGCTGGTCGAGAAAAAAGGTTGCGAGTTTCTGATCAAAGCCATGGAGTCGGTGCAGCGGGAACTGCCCGACGCCGATCTGGTCGTAATTGGAGACGGGCCTCGGCGTCAAGAGTTGGAGAATGAAGCGCGAAAGTCTCTGAAGAAATTCCGGTTCATGGGCGTGCAGTCTTCAGCCGTGGTCCAGCAACAAATGCAGGAAGCCGCGCTGCTGTGTGTACCCAGCGTCACTGCGTCCGATGGCGACTCGGAGGGCCTGCCTGTTGCAGTGTATGAAGCGCAGGCTTCGGGGCTTCCCGTCGCTGCATTCGCCAGTGCTGGAATTCCTGAGGCGATTACCCACGGTGAGACTGGTTTTCTCGCGCCAGAGCGTGATTGGAAGCAGCTCGCCGGTCTTCTGGCGTTGCTACTGAAAAGCACTGAGCTGCGTGACCGATTTAGCCGCGCCGCGCGCGAACAGATCGAGCAAAAGTTTAGTATTCGAAAGCAGACCGCCAGCCTCGAAAGAATTTATGAAGAGGTGATCGAATCAAGCGCCCGGAGGATGTCACCGGCGTAGCACGTCGGCTTCACCAATGGAAAATATCCTCATCAGCGCCGTGATCCCTACTCGCAACCGGCCGAACTTGGTTGAGCGAGCCATCGCCAGCGTGCGCGCCCAGACCTACCAGCCGATCGAAATCGTGGTGGTGATCGACGGCCCCGATGATGCGACGCGAGCAGCTCTGGCGGCGATTGCGGACGAGCGGTTGCGGGTGGTTGCCCTCGATAAAAGTGTAGGCGGATCCGACGCGCGCAATATTGGCGTGCGCAACGCCCGCGGCCAGTGGATCGGTTTTCTGGACGACGATGACGAGTGGCTGCCCGGAAAAATCGAGAAGCAATGGGCGTTGGCAGCCGATGCTACCGAACCGTATCCGATAATTTCCGGACAACTCATTGCCAAAAGCCCGTACGGAGACTTTACCTGGCCGCGAAGATTCCCCAGCGATGGCGAACCGATCAGCGAATATCTGTTCAATCGCAAAACATTTTTTCGTGGTGAAGGCCAGCTGCAAACATCAATGTTGTTGACCCGGAAATCATTGATGGAGCTGGTTCCATTCACCAGTGGGTTGCGCAAGCATCAGGATTTCGACTGGTACCTGCGGGTATTTCAGACGCCGGGCGCGCGCTTTCATTTTGTTCCGGAGCCGCTCGTAAATTTGTATCTCGAAGAGGGCCGCGAATCGATCACCGCCCGGCCAGACTGGAGATTTTCCTTGGACTGGCTGAAATCAAGTCGCGCACGAATGACCCGTCGCGCCTACGCCGGATTCATCTCCACCCAACTGGCACCTGAGGCCTCGCAGCAGGGCGCCTGGGCTGCTGCACCGAAACTGTTTTGGGAAATGTTTCGTCACGGTAAACCCGATCACATGGACGTCTCGATGTTCGCGGCGATGTGGCTGATGCGTCCCTCTTTCCGCCGCACGCTGCGCGCCTTGCGCCACCCGCACGCGGAGAAACAGCTCGCATGAAAGTTCTGCAAATTACGCGACAGTATTATCCATCGACTGGCGGCCTCGAATCCGCCGTGGAAGGGCTGAGCCACGCCGTGAAAGACGCAGGCCACGACGTTCGGATCGTAACCCTAAAGAAAATTTTCACCACCGGCGAACGAGCGCCGGCGGAGTCTCTAGTAGGCGGTTTGAACGTTTCGCGAATCAAGCATTGGGGTTCGCGGCGCTACCCGGTCGCTCCCTCGGTTTTGAGCCACATCAATGGCTCTGATTTGCTGCACATTCACGCCGTCGACTTTTTCGTGGATTTTTTGAGTCTGAGCCGGGGATGGCACCGTCGGCCGATTGTACTGAGCACGCACGGCGGATTTTTTCATACGCAATGGTTTTCGTGGCTGAAATCCGCGTATTTTCGAACCGTTACGCGGCAGACTCTGAAACATGTCGGTGCGGTCATCTGCGTCAGCGAACACGACTACGAGATCTTCTCCACGATTGTCCCGAAGAGCCAGCTGCACCTGGTGCGCAACGGCGTGTCCATCGAATCCTACTCGCGCGTCAAAAAGAACATCACACCGGGTCTACTGGTGGGAATTGGGCGGGTTTCCTCGAATAAGGGAATTGACCTTTTAATCCGTGCTGTCGCCGAGCTTCGCAGAACCCGGCCGAACGTCCAATTGATCTGGGCCGGGCCTGACGAAGAAAATCGAATCGAAACGCTCCGCGCGGTGGCCCAGGAAGCAGGTGTAAGCGATGCGGTGAAATTCACCGGACGCGTGGAAGTTGCAGAACTCGAGCGTCTTTTGACCCAGGCGAATCTTTTTGTTTCGGGCTCCTCGTACGAAGGCTACGGTCTTTCGACCATCGAGGCCATGAGCAGCGGTACGGTCCCAGTAGTGACGCGCGTCGGAATTCATCCCCAGGTGATCCGCGATGGTAAAAACGGATTTCTGGTGGATAGCGATACGGCGTCTCTAGCAAAAGGTTTGGGACAAGCACTCGATGTGAAATCGGAAGCGCTAGCGGTGATGGGTCAGGAAGCACGGGATGTTTCGGAGCAATGCACCTGGCGGCGGGCGGTGCAGGCGTACCTCAATATCTATAATTCTGTCGTAGCTAATTTTTCGCGGGCCTAAACAATATGACGAACCAATTCCAA
>CAWIEL010000081.1:0-4242 GCA_963835025.1 uncultured Acidobacteriota bacterium | reverse complement strand
TGTCGAAAAGTAGGCTACTGCGCAGCTTTGCTGAAGTCGGCAGCCTGCCGCGCCGTGCCGCTTAGCTCAAGAATGTGCATCCCAGTATTGGCGCGGTCGACCGCGTAAACGTAGCCGCGATCGTCCACGTCCACATTGTTCGTCTGGATCGCCACCTTGCAAGTCAGGCTCGGGCCTTCGCCGATGCAGCGCTTGTCCGTGCGGTCGGTAACGGCCGGAATGTAGTATCCAATCTCTTTCGGCTTGTATGGATCGCGCACGTCTACGGCACGCACACCCGCATTGAAGTGCGCCACGAACACTACGCGGTTCGCGTAAACCGGCGTCAGATTCTCATTCGTCGAATGCGTCCCGAAACGCCCGCCCGCCGAGCAGAAGTTGCCGCTATCTTCCGGCACCGTCCAGGTGGAAACGCCTATCGGTTTCGACTCCGTGGTGATATCGAAAATGCGCGCCATCTGCCGGCTCTCAGCGCATTCATTGGGAGTCGTCTCGCCCACCATGAAAATGAAGTCTTTAACCTTGCTGAATTTCTGATTGGAAAATTCTGACAGCGGCATCCGCAGCATCGGAACGATGTTGTGCGCTCCCATATCATCCGGCAAATCGACGCGGGCGACGATGGGGTAACGCAAGTTCTCATCAGTCGCTTCCTTGGGACCGTTCAATAGCTTCTCGCGATCGACGATCTCGATCACGCCATTACGCGAGTTGTCGTAAGCCAGATAAACACGATTGCCTTTGGGCCCAGTGGAGAAAGCTCCGTGCAGGCCTCCCGGGGTCGGACCCTTGGCGCCCGGCTCCTGTCCCGGCAATCCGAAGTTGCGAATGAATACGGGTTTCGCGGGATCGCTCAGATCGTAAATCTGCATCATGCGCGGAGTGCGCCAGCCGACCGGCCCGGAAACCAGATAAGCAATACCGGTATCGCATTCCCAGAAATTCTTATGCGTATCGCGCAGCCCGCTGACTACCACCGTGATGCGGCTGGGCTTGGCCGGATCGCTCACATCCCAGATTTCATGCGCGCTATTGCCGAAGTCGCGCAGCATATAAAACTTTCCCTTGACCGCATGCGGCAAATCGTTGCCGCTGCACACCCGCACCATGGACGCGCCGCCGAATTCCCCCGCGCGATCTTTCGGCTCGCCGGGAATATGAACCAGATATTGCGGATGCTTGGGATCGGTAACATCGACGATGGAAGTGCCGTTAGGCTCCATCTTGCCGGTCTGCGGGTTGAGCGCTTCGCCGCCGTGATGGCCGATGTAAGCGATCCAACGCTCGCCTTGCTTCAAGATCACCGGCTGATAAGCGCTGCGGGCCTGCAGGTCGTTGTAACCCACCAGATCCATGTTGCTGGCGCGAGGTGCCGATTGCGCCGCCGTCGGCGCGATCATCGTGCGGCCGTCGAAGGTTTGGCCAAGGAGGGTCTGCCCAGCGAGCAAACGGCAAACCAACAAGCCAGGCGCGAGTATCGCCGAACCTCTGTATTGCATGAGCGCTCTAGGGCGCCTGCGCGGCAACGTAGGCCGAGATTTCCATCAATTCCTGATCGCTCAAATTAGCGACCACAGGTTTCATGAGGCCGGTCCACAAGCCGTTGCGGAAACCGTGCTCCATGTCATACATCTGGCGCATCAGGTAGCTGGGCGAACGTCCCGCCAGCGGCGGCACCGGTCCCAGGCCCTTCAATCCCTCACCGTGGCACAGAGCGCACTGCTTGGCCTTCACCAGCGCCTCGCCCTTCTTGATGCTGCCGACCGGCACATAAGCGTTGAAACCGGAGTGCGGATCGCGCAGGATCGCCGTCGCTTCGGCGTTCACCGGAACTTCGACGATGCGGTTGCCCAACGGCTCTTTCTCGGTGCCCTCTGCCAGGAACAAGCCGTTCTCGACCTCAGTCTTCGGCGCCGTCTTGCTCTCGATCACCTTGATCCACGGTGTCCACTTGATCGCGGCGAAGTATTCGGCAGCCTGCTTGATTTCATCGTCCGTCATGTTTTTCGCGAACACCGCCATCGCCTTGGTGTTGGCCTTGCGCGTCTCGGCGCTCTTGCGGGCGTCGTTACGGAAGTCGAGCATCTGCTGGATAAAGTACGAAACCGGCAAGCCGCTCACGCCGGCGTTTTCAGCGCGGCCTTTGCCGTTGGGATAGTGGCACAAGCCGCAAGCCCGCACCGCCGGCTCTTTGCCTTTCGCGACGATAGGAGGCATCTGCGGATGATCGCCCGGATACCAATCGGCGGGCCCGAAACCATTGCTGATCTGCGCGCGCGTGAATCCCAGGTCATTGCCGGGGAGATGCTTGATGCTGGGGTCGGGCGGCGCGGGAGCCGCAGCCACCACCGGCCCCGGCGGAATTCCGTAAGCCCAATACGGCACATCCTCCGCGAAGGAAAGCCCCGCCGTCAATAGCGCACCGGCCGCAATCGCTGCCACTCCCAAACTGCTTCTCATACGAGCTCCTTTTGGGGGCGAGACTCGGCTCGGCCCGCTGATCTTAACGGATGTTTTTTACTTGTGGGCCAGCCGGCTGCACGCCATCTCAGCGCCCGAAGGATCGATTGCGCCAGTGCCTTCTTCGATGTGCACGATCTTGCCATCCATATCGACCACAAAGGTGGTGCGGTTGGCCATGCCCAGATTCGGCAGCAGCACGCCGTAATCCGCCATCACTTTCCGCTGCGCGAAATCGCTCAGGATCGGAAACGCGACATTGAGCTGTTTCGCAAATTCTTTTTGCGACGGAGTGTTATCGCCGCTGATGCCGAAAATCTTCGTAGCCGCGCCTTCGAACTTCGCGGAGTTCGCCTGATACGCCAGCATTTCCTTGGTGCAGCCGCCGGTGAACGCCGCCGGGAAGAAGGCCAGAACCACCGGCGCCTTACCGCGGAAACTCGAGAGCGTGACCTTCTCTCCAGTGGTGGCAGGCAGCGTGAAATCCGGCGCCATATCGCCAACCTTCAAATTCGTGTGTGACGGTGTCACGGCTCCTTGTTGAGCGGGCAGGGATACGCACAACAACGCTCCCAGAATTGCGATGGCCAATGGCTTCATAAGATATAATTCTCCAGTCCTGCCGTAGATTATCATTTGGCAGCCACCCCTGCAAGACCCCTTAAGGCTAGGCGTTTCGCGATTATGGCCGTACCAGCTTGAACTTTTGAATCCTGCGGCCGCGATTTTCGGCCACGTAGACGTTGCCCTGCGAGTCCACTGCGATCCCGTGAGCCTGGTCGAATTCGCCCGCAAAATGTCCGGCATGACCGAAAGTCGTGAGCACTTTGCCGGATTCCCGGTCCAGCACTTCCACTTGCTCATTGTTCTGATTGAGCAGATACAGGAAGCGCTGTTTGGGATCTCGCGAGAGATCGATCGCCACCGCCGCGCCACCGCTCTCTTTCGGCTTCCCGTCGGGCGGGGCGGTGTAAGGCGTCCACGGCGTTTCAATGTTCTTCTTGAAATTGCCGAGCTTATCGTAGACCTGTATGCGCGATTCCTGGCGATTGCAGACATACACCAGGCCGTCGGTCGAGACCACCATGCAATGCACCGTACGCATCCCTTCCGGCTGCCACTGGCGCAGAAATTTTCCCGCGCGATCCATCACTGCGATGCGCCGGTTCCCGCCCGCCCCCTCGCCATCGGCAACATACACGTCGCCGTTTAGCGGATCGGCAAACAGACTGGCAGGCATAAAGAATTGCGCCGCATTTGAATTGAGAGGCTGGCCCTTTTCGGTGCCGTCCGAAGAATCGAAAACGCCCTTCTTGCCGAACTGCGCCAGCAGCTTGCTGCCGTCGTGCGAATATTTCTGCACCATGCCGGAGGGCGCGCTGGCGATCCACATATTGTTGTCTTTATCGAAATAACAACTGTGCAGGCGCGGATCGAGAGACTGCGGCGCGCTCCAGGAATGGACCAGATTGCCTGCGGTGTCGATTTCGATGATGGCGGGTGCCAGATGCCCGGAATTCAGGTCTATGTCCGGCACGTCCTGCCGGTTCAGGAGGAATACGTGATCGTGCAAATCCACGCAGACTCCGCCGAGCCCGCCAATCACCCAGCGATCCGGGAACGGCTTCGGCCACGAACGATCCACCTCATACTTCGGCGCGTCACTCTCGGCCCCTAGCCCGTGCGGTCCAAAGATCAACGCGGCCGCCGCGCAGGTTAAAGTAACGATCCACCAACTATGTCTCATAGCGAATTTCCTCTCCGCGAACCGGAAGGTCCATT
>CAWIEL010000080.1:0-11049 GCA_963835025.1 uncultured Acidobacteriota bacterium | reverse complement strand
GGCCGCTTCCCTGCGGTGTGAAAACTCCTAAGCCAGCATTGCGGTGGTCGTCGTTTTCCCGTGCGTGCCGCTCACGACAATCGAATGACGTCCGGGCAAAAACACTTCCTCGAGAATCTCCGGCATCGAGCGGTACTGAATTTTTCGGTCCAGCACTTCTTCCAGTTCGGGATTGCCGCGCGCAATTATATTTCCGACAACCACCAAATCCGGCGCGGGCCTCAAGTGCGCAGCATCAAATGTATGAAAAAACGAAATCCCGAGTTTCTCCAGCAGAGTTGACGCTGGCGGATAGACTCCCGAATCCGACCCCGTCACGCGATACCCATGCTCGCGCAGCATTCCCGCAAGCGGCGCCATCGCCGAGCCGCCGATTCCAATCACGTGAACGTGCTTCGCGTCGCTCATGGCACGACCGCCGGTTCAAGAATCTCCAACTCCCCTGTTCCGTGCGCTCTTAGGCGAGCCTTTACTCCCAAAGGTACCGTCAACATGGGCCGGGGCGTATGCCCAACTGCCGCGCCATAAACGATCGGCACTCCCAGCGCGTTCAGAATCCTTGCGCAAACGTCACGTACCGTCGCGCTACCCGACATCAGCGGACCACACTCCGGAAACTCGCCAAGCACAATCCCTCGAACACCTTCAAATTTTCCGGCCTGCTTCAGATGCATCAGCGCTCGATCTACTTGCCACGGTTTCATTCCCCGGTGCCGACGATCACGGCGGTGGGCGTGGCCGGGTTGACGCCGGTGCACCCACCGGAGCTTGCGCCGCGCTATGCCGCCGGCGGATTCAACGTGAACATTCCGATTTTCAACGGGCACCTGTACGACGCGTTGCGTGGAGAAGCGGACGCGCAGTCCCGGGCGCAACAGCAATATTTGCGCGCGGAGCAGAACGGAATCGTACGTGACGTGCAGCGGGCCTGGCTGGACGCCAATTCGGGCTACCAGCGATTAGGGCTGACGAATCAGCTGCTGGAGCAGGCTTCGAAGGCGCTGGAACTGGCGCAAGCGCGGTACAAATTAGGCCTCAGCTCGATTATCGAATTGAGCCAGGCCCAGCTGAATCAGACTCAAGCAGAAATCGCCCAGGCCAGCGCGCGATACGATTACCAGGCCGAACTGGCCGCACTGGCATTCCAAAGCGGACAAATTCGGTAGAAAGGAATCGTGACGCCCGCGCTACAAAAAAACCAACCCGATACCAGTACTTTTTGTATAATTCGCATTCGGACCCCCGCATTCACTTGGAGGCACCCATGTCCGCTGCGCAACCGATCCCTACCGCTGAACACCTGAAGAAAATCGCTAACCGTTGGTTTGACGAAGTCTGGAACCACGGCCGCCGCGAAACCGTTCACGAGCTTTTCCCTGCCGGCTCGGTGATTCACGATGGCTCGCAGGACGTCGTCGGCCCCGAAGAATTCCTGAAATTCTACGAAGCGCTGCACGAGCGCTTCTCCCACTTCAACATCGTGCCGGTCATCACCTTCGCCGAAGGCAACCTGGTCTGCCAGCATTGGATCGCCACCTTCACCGATAAAGCCTCCGGCAAGCCGGTCAAAATCACCGGCACCTCGATCGTCCGCATCGAGAACGGCGTCTTCGCCGAAGCCTGGCAAAATTGGGACGCGCTCGGCGTCGAAACCCAAATCGCCGCCGCCACCGCCGCCTCCGCCTAAAGCGAATCGAAACCGCCGCACCCCTTTTAGGGGGTCGGAGCTTCAGCTCCGACAAAAAACCGGGCGAAGCGCCTACCTTTCGCGCGGCATTTTCGCGCGAGTCTTCGTAACGTCCCAGCACAACTCCGCGCGCAAGCCTCACATCTGCCGCTGAAACGCCAATCCCGCACCGCCACCAGCAACCGCCGTCGCGTTTCTTCGTTTCTGTACTAAAATTGCCCCGTGGCCACCGGCTTCTATTCCTCCCTTTGGAACTCGATCAACATCGTGTTCCGCACCATTTGGCGCGCCACCCGCCAGCTTTTCCATGAAGCCACCGGCGCGCTCTTCGCCATGTTCGCGGTGTACGGAGCCGTCGCCGCCTACCGCGAATGGCACAGCCGGCCCGCCGCGTGGCTGGTCGGATTCACCGTGGTCTTCGCCATCACCATGCTGATTTTTGCCTTCACCTCTTTCCGGCGCTCGCGCCGCATCCGATGACCAAACCAATCGACCAAACCAAAAAACAAGCCGCCTCTCCCTCCGGCCTCCCCATGGACGCCGTCGTCACCGCCGCCGACCTCGGCGCAGGCTTTGACCCCGACCGCGAAATCGGCTTTCCCGGCCAATTCCCTTTCACCCGCGGCGTCTACCCCACCATGTATCGCGGCCGCCTGTGGACCACCCGCCAGTACGCCGGTTTCGGCAGCGCCGTCGAATCCAATCAGCGCTACAAATATTTGCTGAGCCAGGGAGTGAAAGGCCTCTCCGTCGCCTTCGATCTCCCCACCCAAATCGGCATGGATTCCGATCATCAACTCGCTCTCGGCGAAGTCGGCAAAGTCGGCGTGGCCATTGATTCTCTCGAAGACATGCAAACTCTCTTCGACGGCATCCCGCTCGAAACCGTTTCCACCTCGATGACCATCAACTCCACCGCCGCGATTCTTCTCGCGCTCTACGTCGCCGTCGCCAGACAACAAGGCGCCAACCTCCAACGCCTCGCCGGCACCGTGCAAAACGACATCCTCAAGGAATACATCGCCCGCGGCACTTACATTTATCCGCTGCGCCCAGCCATGCGCATCGTCACCGATATTTTCGCCTGGTGCCGCACCGAACTTCCCAACTGGAACGCCATTTCCATTTCCGGCTACCACATCCGCGAAGCCGGCTCGACCGACGTCCAGGAAGTCGCCTTCACTCTGGCTAACGGCATCGCCTACGTGGAAGCCGCCATCTCCGCCGGCCTCCCCGTCGACCAATTCGCGCCGCAGCTTTCTTTCTTCTTCAATTCGCACAACGAATTCCTGATGCAGATCGCCAAATTCCGCGCCGCCCGACGCCTGTGGGCCCGCACCATGCGCGATCGCTTCCACGCCACGGATCCCCGTTCGATGATGCTGCGTTTTCACGCGCAGACCGCCGGCTCCTCGCTTACCGCCCAGCAACCGGAAAATAATCTGGTCCGCGTCGCGCTGCAAAGCCTCGCCGCCGTTCTCGGCGGCTGCCAATCCCTGCACGCGAATGCATTGGACGAAGCTCTCGCCCTCCCCACCGAAAATTCCGCGCTGCTCGCCCTGCGCACCCAGCAGATCATCGCCAATGAAACCGGCGTCACCAACACCATCGATCCCGTGGCCGGCTCCTACGCCATCGAAAAACTCACCAGCGAAATCGAATCCGGCGCCCAGGAATATATTTCCCGCATCGACGCTCTCGGCGGCGTCCTGCGCAGCATCGAGACCGGCTACATCCAGCAGGAAATTCAAAAATCCGCCTTCGAGTACCAAGCCGCCGTCGATTCTGGCGAGCAAGTCGTGGTCGGCGTCAATCGTTTCGAAACCCAGGACGAAAAACCAATCCCCACCCTGCGCATCGATCCTGGAATCGAACGCACCCAGGTCGCCCGCCTCCACGCCCTGCGCGCCCGCCGCGATTCCGCCAAAGCCTCCGCCGCCGTCGCTGAAATCGAACGCCGCGCCCACACCTCCGAAAATCTGATGCCCGCCATCCTCAACGCCGTCGAATCCTACGCGACGGTAGGCGAAATTTCCGACGCGCTCCGACGCGCCTTCGGCGAATACCACGAATCAGTTGTGATCTAACCGATGCTTTCCGCCGCCGAACTCGCCAATCTCCGCATCGTCCTGGTTGACACGCGCAACCCGCTGAACATCGGCGCCGCCGCCCGCGCCGTCAGCAATTTCGGATTCTCGCATTTCCGCCTGGTGCATCCTTACGACGTCGCCTTCCAAGGCGCGCGCTCCGCCGTCGGAGCCGCGAAAATTCTGGAGTCCGCGCAAGTGTACGAAAAGCTTCCCGAAGCGATCGCCGATTGCACCCTCGTCGTTGGCACCACCGCCGTCGGCCATCGCGAATTGCATCTTCCGCTACGCCGTCTCGAAGCCGGCGCCCGCCTCATCCGCAAGCATCTCGCCCAAAAACAAAAACGCGGCGCTTCCGCCGCCAATGTCGCCCTGCTCTTCGGCTCCGAAAAATTCGGCTTGTCCAACGAAGACCTCAGCCAGTGCCACTGGCTCATGCGCATCCCCACTCGCGAAGAACACATCTCCATGAATCTCGGCCAAGCCGTCGCCGTCTGCCTCTACGAACTCATTCGCGATTCCAAATCCACCGCCAAATTCGAACGCCTTCCCGAAAAATTCATCCCCGCCAACGCCGGCGAAGTCGAACGCTTCACCGCCGTGCTCCACGAAGCTCTCAACGCCAGCGGCTTCCTGAAACGCCGCACCGTTTCCGATTCCGACGATCGCATCCGCCGCCTGGTCCGCCGCTTGAATCTTCCCCAACGCGACGCCGACATGTGGACCGGCATCCTGCGCCAAATTGTCTGGGCGCTGAATCATCCCGGCGCGCCACCATCGCCATCGAAATAAATAAATCACAGCAACAGCCGTCGCGATTCTTCCCCGCAACCTGATACTCTGCGCCTGGTAACTTTCCACGGAGCGACACTAGACGTGCGGGTCTGCATAACCGGAGCCACAGGTTTTCTAGGCGGCGCGCTCACCCGCCGCCTTCTCGCTGAAGGCGCGCAAGTCCGCGCCCTCGCGCGTCCTTCGCCGAAAGCGGATCAGATTGCGGCCGCCGGCGCGCAAGTCGTCCGCGGCGACCTCAGCGATCCAGTCGCCATCAACCTCGCCGTCGAAGAAGCCGAAATCCTCTACCACGTCGCCGCCATGGTCGAGGCCCCCGGCGACCTCGCCGATTTTCTCGACGCCAACCGCGGCGGCACCGAACGCGTCTTCCAGGCCGCGCTCGCGCACGGAGTTCGCCGCATCATCTATTCCAGTTCCATCGCGGTCTACGGCCTCGCCGCCGAAAATCAAATCATCGACGAATCCACTCCCTACGACGAGCAACCTGCGCTCCGCGATTCCTACTCCCAATCCAAAATTCAAGCCGACGCCTTCGCCGTCCGCTTCGCCCGCGACCACGCCGCCAAAATTTCCGTCACGATTCTCCGTCCCGGCGTGATCTACGGCGCTGGCAAAAGTCTGCCCTTCGGCCTGCTAGGCTTCTCCGCCGGAAAAACGAACGTCGTCTTCGCCAATCCCGAAAATCGCTACCCGCTGAACTACATCGAAAATTTAGTCGACGCTATCCAACTCGCCGCCGGCGCCTCTCTCATCCCGACGCCGCGCGAATACATAACCCTCGATGACGACGACCTAACCCTCGCGCAATATCACCAGACCCGAAAAGAAGTTCAGGGCACCCGTGCCCTCTTCTTCCCCGGCGCGCCGGTTCTCTCCGCCGCGAAATTCGCCGAGGCCGTCCGCATCGTCAAACCCGGCTTCGGCGACTTCAGCGTCCGCCAAGTTTCTCGCGGACTGCAGAACCGTCACTACTCTTCCCAGCGCATCCGCCAAGAACTTGGCTGGTCCCCGCGCGTCCCGCTGCGCGAAGCCCTGCGGGCCTCTCTCGCGGCGCCGAAACCGCCAAATTCGGCCGCCCCGCCAGCGGTGAATCATAAAATCGTGTAAAATTACTAAACCTCCACGTCCGGCGGGGCTTACGATTGAGGATGCTAGAAATTTGACTTTTGCCGTCGCCATCATTCTGGCCGTTGCCTGCATCCCATTCATCTACTACCTGCTCTCTCTCTACAGCACGGCCCGTTATTTTTCCGTCTCCTGGCGCGAAAATCCTCCCAACCACGATTTTTTCCCAACCATCAGCTGCCTGAAACCGATCAAGGGCCTCGACGAAGACGCCTACGAGAACTACGCCAGCTTCTGCCGCCAGGATTATCCAAAATACGAAATCCTGTTTTGCGTAGATAAAAACGATCCGGCCGTCCCGGTCCTCGAAAAGCTGCAGCGCGATTTTCCCGACCGCGACATCCGCCTGGTCTTCGGCTCCGGCCGCAACGCCATCAACGACAAAGTCGGCCGCCTGGTCCGTTTGGTCGACGAAGCCAAGTACGATCTGCTGGTGATCACCGATGGCGACATCCGCGTGACGCCCGATTACCTGCGCGTCGTTGCCCATCCCTTCCGCGATCCTAAAGTTGGCGGCGCCACCACCCTCTACGCCTCCACCGACGAGAAAAAATTCATCGAAGAGCTGCAAACCATCGGCATGATTTCCGATTTTTTCGCCGGTATCCTAGTCGCCTGGCAGCTCGACGGCGTGAAATTCATGTTCGGCCAGACCATCGTCATGACTCGCAAGGCCAACGCCGCCTTCGGCACCTATCGCGTCAATGAAAACAAGCCGGCCGACGATCTTCTCGCCGGCCGCATGGTCGCCGAACAAGGGTACGAAGTAAGACTGCTGCCCTACGTGGTCAAAACCGTCGCCGATTTTAATTCCATGCGCGACCTGCTCTACAAACGCACCCGCTGGATGACGGTCATGCGCCTGATGCGCCCCTGGGGCCACTTCGGTTTGGTTCTCACCTGGGGATTGCCCTGGTCGCTCATCGCCATCGCCATCCATCCCACCGCCGCGACCGCCGCATTTTTTCTAGGCACGTATGCCGCTCTGCGTATCGCCATGGCGCTGCTCATCGGCACCTACGGCATGAAGCAAAAAGGCATCGTCAGCAAAATCCCACTGATCCCCGTCTGGGATGCCGTCGCCTTCGGCATTTGGCTCGCCAGCTTCACCCGCAGCACCATCCGCTGGCGCGGCGTCAACTACACCATCCGCAACGGCATGCTAGTCCTCCCCAACCAGGTCAAAACCCAAAATGCCACCGGCGACTAAAGTCGCCGTCTGCTTCGCCGGCATCCATTTCGTTATGCCTCGTTCTGCAAATTTTCATCCACACCAAAACACCTGTCATCCCGAGCGCAGCGAGGGATCTGCTTTTCACCAAGTGCGACCACCATCACTCGCGAAGAAAATCACGCCTTGGAAGTTGGAGGGGCGGGGATTCATCCCCGCCAAAAGAGCAGCATCTGTAGCACGGGCTTTAGCCCCTGAAGCCGCGCTCAATGTGGGTAACGTTAACTGCTACCTCCTCACCCACCCGTTTTTGGCCGTCATCCAGAGGAGCGCCTTTCGCGACGAAGGATCGCTCTTCGATTGCCAACGCACCCCAGCCCAATCCGCCGCGCACTCCCCTTTATGAGTTCTCCAAAAAAAATCGCCATCTCCGGCGCCGGCATCTACGGCTCGACCATCGCCATCCGCCTCGCCGAACGCGGCCACCACGTCGAACTCTTCGATCCAATTGGAGTCCTCCGCGCCGCTTCCGCGATCAACCAGTTCCGCATTCATTCCGGCTACCACTACCCGCGCAGCCCGGAAACCATCACCGAAACTCTCGAAGCCCGCGCCGAATTCACCGCCGCCTACGCCCCGGCCATCGTGCGCACCAGCCGCCATTACTACGCCATCCCCAAAGTAGGCTCACAAACGTCGCCCGACCTTTTCGAAAAGGTCATGGCTAGTCACAAACTTCCCTGCAAGCCTTGTCGCCCGCGATGGATGAATTTCGATTTCATCGATCGCTGCTACGAAGTCGACGAACAGCTCTACGATCCCGATCTCCTGCGCCAAACCATCGAAGCGCGCGTGGCCGCGCTAAAAATTCCCTTCCATCAACGCGCCTTCCCCAACGAAACCCGCGACGAATACGATTTCATCATCCGCGCCTGCTACGGACGCGGCCCCAGCCTCGGCCAATTCAAAATCGCCAAATATCAAGTCGCCGAAAAAATCCTGATCGATCTCCCCACCGAACTCCGCGGAATCTCGCTGGTAGTCATCGACGGCCCGTTCACCGCCTTCGATCCCTACGGCGCTTCCGCCCACTCCCAATTCGGCTCCGCCCAACACACCAACCACTGGACCACCACCGATCCCGCCGCGCCCATCCCCCAACGCTATGCCCCACTGATGAACGCCTCCACCTTCGAGCCCTTCGCCGGCACCCACTTCGAAAAAATGCGCAACGACGCCACCCTCACCGTCCCCGCCGCCAAAGACGCCCGCTACATCGGCTCCCGCTTCACCATGCGTGTAGTAGAAAACAACCCCGCCGAAGACCGCCGCACCCTGCTGATCCAGGAGCAAGCCCCCAACGAACTCCACGTCTTCTCCGGCAAAGTAGTAAGCGCCGTAAAAGCCGCCCACCAAATCGCCACCCGCCTCGACCGCCGGCCCTCTTAGCCGTCCCGCAACGGCATTTACGCAGCTCGAAGCCGTTTCAATTTTCACCTACGGCGAGTAGAATGCAGTCAGCTGCCCTATGCGAGTTAAGATCAATGCGCGATTCGCCACTCCTGAAGATACCGCCAAGGCTTTAGGTGTCCCGCTCAGGCGAGCAAGACGACTCTCGAAGCTTATTGATTCCCTGTACGATTCCGACGGAAAACGGAACTCTGCTTCCCGGCCCCGGGCCATTGCAGCACCGCTGAAGCGCAAAACGGCAAGAAAAGCCAACGCTTCAAAAAAGAGCCCGACGCGTGCCAAAGCTTCAAAAGCGTTACGCTGACGTTTTCCTGAATATTCCTTACGACAATCAGTTTCGAGAACTCTGCCTCGCCTACATCTGCGGACTGAGCGCGTTCGGCCTCGTCCCTCGAGCGACTCTGGAAATACCGTCAGGCACGAGACGGCTTGATCGAATTTTGAAATTGGTTAAGCAGTGCCGGTATTCCATCCACGATCTTTCGAGGGTCGAGCTCGATACGAAAAGACCGGTCACGCCCCGCTTCAATATGCCCTTCGAGCTCGGCCTATGCGTAGCCCTGTCGGCCACCACCGTAAGAAGTCACACTTGGTTCGTGTGCGAGTCGAAGCTGCGCCGTCTCTCGAAATCCTTGAGCGATGTCGACGGGACAGACGCTCACATACACTTTGGTAAAGTTAACGGTGTATTCAGGGAGATTTGCAACATGTTCGTCGGAGCCGAAAGGCATCCGACCATTCAGCAGATGCACAGAATTCTAGCAGACGTATCTGTCAGTCTACCGACGATCCTGGACGAAACCGGCGCAACGTCGATCTATGCTGCCCGCGCGTTTAAGGACATCTGCGTCGCGGCAAGTAAATCCGCTGAGAAGAACGTACTGGCACAGGTCGCGTGATAGGCGTGAACGAGGCATGCGTTGTTTTGGAGCCCGGTGCCGCACTCTCCACTCCTTGTCATAAGGACCTCCTTCTTGCCCAAACCCCACGCGTCGCCAGTTTTTCTGTCAAGCCACACACCGTCCGTATTTCTACGAATAGAAACGAAATTAAAAATCTGTTAGCGTCAGTCGGGGCGGTTTTCAGTCCCGACGAGGACGCAATATGCAGTTGGGCACTCAGACAATTCGAAGGCGGACGGCTGGTAACCTTCGACCAGCCCAAGCGGTGAACCGCGACGAGCTGCCAAGACTCTTCTTCACCGATAGCGCTTTTGACTGCCGCTTAGGCCAGTTGATACACCACTCGAAATTTCTAATAACTCAATCCGCGATTAGAAATCGCCCTAACTCACTGAAAACAAGAGGTCGACATGATTTCTAATCGGCCGGTAAACGGTAACTTTTTTACCCCATTTCCCCCAGTTGATACTGACCCCGTTTCTAATCGACAATTTCCACCCAATCTCGCGCGATTAGAAACCATTCCAACCTCAACAAAACAAACGCCGACCATGATTTCTAATCGACAATTTTTACGGCTCCGTTTTCGCCCGGCCTTTGCCCCGTCGGCAACCCCAGCTTTCGGCCCCCGCCGCTTTCGGGTATTCTTCTGAATCTATGCTCGATCTTGGATATGTACGGGACCATCTGGACGCCATTGAAAAAATGGCGGGCGACCGCGGCCTTACGCTCGACCTGGCACCATTTCGCGAGATCGATACGGAGCGCCGCCAGCTCATCTTTTCTACCGAGAAATTGAAGGCCGATCGCAACAAAGCCAGCGAGGAAATCGCGCAGCTCAAGCGTTCCGGGCAGGACGCCACCGCCATCTTGGCGCGCATGAAGGAAGTTTCGGACACCGTAAAGCGCAACGACGAGCGCATCACCGAGCTCGACGAGCGGCTGAAGAATTTTCTGCTGATGGTTCCGAATATGCCGCACCCGAGCGTGCCGGTGGGAAAGTCCGCGGCAGATAATATCGAAGTGCGCCGCTGGGGCACGCCGCCGAAATTCGATTTCAAGCCGAAGGCGCATTTTGAAATCGGCGAAGGCGCCGGCATTCTCGATTTCGAATCAGCGATCAAGATCGCCGGTTCACGCTTTGCGGTCTATATAGGGTTGGGCGCGCGGCTGGAACGGGCCATCGCCAATTTCTTCCTCGATACCCACACCCGCGAGCACGGCTATACCGAAATTCTGCCGCCGTTTCTGGTCAACACCACCTCGCTCACCGGCGTGGGCCAGCTGCCGAAGTTCGCGGCCGACATGTTTCACCTGGAAAATACCGACCTGTGGTTGACTCCGACTTCGGAAGTCGAGCTGACCAGCCTGCATCGCGACGAAACTATCGATGAAAGCCGCCTGCCGATCAAAGTTTGCGCCTGGACCGCCTGTTTCCGGTCCGAAGCGGGAGCCGCCGGACGCGACACCCGCGGCCTGAAACGTCAACACCAATTCCAAAAAGTCGAAATGTTCAAATTCACCCGGCCCGAAACCAGCTACGACGAGCTCGAATCGCTGGTGAAAAACGCCGAGGCGGTGTTGCAAAAGCTGGGGCTGCACTACCGGGTGATGCAGTTGTGTACCGCGGATATGGGATTTGCCGCGGCAAAAACTTACGACATCGAAGTCTGGCTGCCTTCGGCCAACGAGTTCATGGAAATTTCTTCCTGCTCGAACACCGAAGCGTTTCAAGCCCGACGTTCCGGCATCCGCTTCAAACCCAAGACCGGGAAAAGCGACTTCGTGCATACGCTGAACGGTTCGGGGCTG
>CAWIEL010000079.1:0-5816 GCA_963835025.1 uncultured Acidobacteriota bacterium | reverse complement strand
GGCATCAACACTTTCATTCTCACCGAATCTGGCGGCAGCCAGGGCCTCGGCTTCGCCATTCCCAGCAGCGTGGTCGAATTTGTTTACAACGAACTTCGCAAATCCGGCCGCGTGCATCGCAGCATCATCGGCGCCGTCCTGCAGGACATCACGCCCGATCTTGCCGCCGGTCTCTCCCTCGGCAAACAACGCGGGGTGATCGTCGCCGACGTGGCTCCCGACGGCCCGGCCGAAAAAGCAGGAATGAAAACGCAGGATATTCTGCTCAGCCTGAACGGCCGTTCCATGGGCAGCGTGCCGCTGGCCGAAATGATTATTTCCACTCGGCCCGCCGATTCGACAGTCACCGCTGAAGTTTTGCGCGGCACCGAGCACCTCAACCTAACCATCACGGTCACCGAACAGAAGAACGACGTGGATCAACTGGGCGACTTGGTTGACCCGCAAAAAGATCTGGTTTCGAAATTGGGAATTTTCGGCGTCGAAATAAACAGCGATCTGGGGGCTCAACTCGAAGACTTGCGAGATCCTTCGGGGGTGATCGTCGCCGCGCTGGCCGAAGACACCTCCAGCATCGAAGCGGACCTTCAACCCGGCGACGTGATCCACGCGCTGAACGGCAAGAAAATCAAAACGCTGGATGGTCTGCGCGAATTACTAAAGAAAATTCCTACCAGCGGCCCGGTGGTTCTCCAAATCGAACGCGACGGCAAATATCTCTACGTCACCTTCGAAATGGACTAGGTGGTTTCGAGTCGGATTTTCGTAGCGGCGGTCTTTAGACCGCCATCCGTGTTCTCCGCAGCGCAAATGTCGGCCCAAAGACCGCGTCTACAAAATCAAGCCGTCCGCCGCTGTTGTCCGCTCTCGTGGCCTTTGTTAAGCTGTTAGCGCCACTCGACGAACGCATCACCCTGCGGAGAGGTGTCTGAGCGGTTGAAAGAGCTCGCCTCGAAAGCGAGTGTTGGGGAAACCCAACCGTGGGTTCAAATCCCACCCTCTCCGCCATCGTTTTTTACCTACAGTCCCTTACTACTTGTGATTGTGCCGCCAAGACCAATACTCTTTCTGCTCGTCGGCATTGCGATCCTTGAATTCGCGATGCTCGCGGTGCGTTTCCTTTTCCCAATTGTTGTAATACACCACTTCGCCGCCGTTCCAGGTGTGGTAATCGCCGTAACCGGCATCGTAATAACGAACGTGCGCAGCGCAACCGGTAGTTAGCACAGGAGCAGCCAGTACAGCCGCCAGCAGATAAGGAGCAGTGTTCTTGAGAATCGATCGCATAGAATTCCTCCGGACCCAACCTAAATCCTCGGAGGAATTTTTGCTAACCGGAGAATTCCTGATTCTGGGGCGAGAAAACCTGTAGATGAAAACTGTGAGAGCCGGCTTAATCGAAGGGTAGCCCCACGTAATTTTCCGCCAGCGTCGTCTGTCCGGCGCGCGAACTCGTGATGTAATCCAGCTCGGCCACCTGCCGCCGGTGGTCGAACGCATTCTCGTCCGGGAACTTGTGAAGCATCGAAGTCATCCACCACGAAAATCGCTGAACTTTCCAGACTCGTCGCAGGCATTTCTCAGAATATTCATCGAGTCCGGTCGAGCTACCCCGCTGGTAGAATTCTTCAAAGGCCCGAGCCATGACGCGCACGTCGGCAACGGCGAGATTCAATCCTTTCGCGCCGGTTGGCGGGACGATATGCGCTGCATCTCCTGCGAGGAAAAGTTTTCCGTAGCGCATCGGCTCGGCGACAAAACTCCGCATCGGAGTGATTCCCTTCTGGATCACCGGCCCCTCCGTCAGCTTCCAGCCGCCGTCGTCGGAAGCCAGCCGCAGCTGCAACTCCTTCCAGATTTTTTCGTCCGGCCAGTTGGCAATGTCTTCTTCCGGATCGCATTGCAGGTACAGCCGGCTGATCTGCGGCGACCGCATGCTCAGTAGCGCGAATCCTCGCTCGCTATTCGCGTAAATCAGTTCTTCCATCGAAGGCGGTGCCTCCGCCAGAATTCCCAGCCACGCAAACGGGTACACCCGCTCGAAGATTTCCAGCGCGCCCGCCGGAATCGATGGCCGGCAAATCCCGTGATACCCGTCGCACCCCGCGATAAAGTCGCACTCCAATTCCTGTTCGACTCCTCCCTGCCGGAACAAAATCCGTGGGCGGCTGCCACGTGCGCCATCTTCAAAATCCCGAATCCGCGTGTCCTCAACCTCGAATAGGATCTTTCCGCCGCTCGCCAGCCGCGCCGCAATCAAATCCTTGATGACTTCATGCTGGGCATAAATCGTCACGCCCTTGCCGCCAGTCAAATCCGCGAAATCGATCCGCCGCGTCTGCCGCCCGAATCGCAAATGCACGCCGTGATGCACCAATCCCTGTTTCTTCAGCCGCTCGGCCACGCCCATTTCGACCAACAAGTCGACCGTGCCCTGCTCCAACACGCCCGCGCGCACTCGCTCCTCCACATAGGCTCGCGAATGCGATTCCAAAACCACCGACTCGATTCCCTGCAGATGCAGCAGGTGCGACAGCACTAATCCCGCCGGCCCCGCGCCGATAATCCCTACCTGCGTTCTCATGTTTTCGTGTCTCGAATTCCTTTGACGTCGTGACGCGACGCCATTAGGCTCTAGCGATGTTCCAGCATCAACAACGCATCACCGTGCAGTGGAGCGACTGCGATCCTGCCGGCATTGTCTTCTTCCCGAATTATCTGCGCTGGTGCGACGACGTCACTTCCGGCTTGTTCGCCGCCGCCGGATTTCCCTTCCACACTCTTTTCCCCGCGCAGCAGATCGTCGGCGTGCCCATCGTCGACGTCCGCATTCAATTCAAAACTTCCGCCGCCTTCGGCACCGAGCTTCTGGTCAAAACTTCCGTCGCCGAATTTCGCAACAGCAGCTTCGTGGTCCAGCACCATTTCTATAAACAGGAAACTCTGGTCGCCGAGGGGCAAATTACGCGTGTGTGGACCGCTGCCGACCCCGCCAAACCCGGCGCGCTGAAATCGCGCCCCATCCCGAAAGAGATCGTCGAGCGTCTGTCCAAGAATTCGTAGCGCGCCTCGCGTCTCAAAATCTCACCAGGCAAAAAAGACGGTTTCTTCCGAGCCTTGCAGCGCCACGTTCCATCGGAACCCGCCGCCCCCCGCCGCGTCTTTTCGCGCCACCAAGGTCTTCCGCCGCTCTGCCGGAACTAGCTGGAGAACCTGATCCGTGCCGTTCGCCGCTTCACCCTCAAAATAAACCCGCGTGTACAGCGGTTTTAAAAGCCCGCGCATAAATACAAAAACGCCAAGATGCGGCGCGGATGCCTTACCCGTTTCTCCGGCAACGCCACCGGGCTGAATCGTCCGCAATTCAAACTTCCCGGAATCATCGGTGGGAATTCTCGCGAAGCCGGTAAATTTAGCCGCCTCTGCCTCGGCCGCTTCGACCGTCGCCACGCTAAAATTTCCCTGCGCATCTGCTTGCCAGAATTCCAAAACTGCATCCGGCACCGCCTTCCCGTCGCCATCGAGCACCTGCCCGCGTAACGTGATCGCCTTTCCCGCAATTCCCGGGAACGTCAAGTCGGCGCGGTACAAATGCTCCAGCCCAATCACAAAAAACGGCCCCACCGTCTGCGACGCGCTCGCGCTCATCTCTCCGCCTCTCGTCGTCATCGGCCCCGCTCCACCGGCGTTTCTTCTCGCCCGCGCAGCACAATATCGAATTTATATCCCAAGGCATGATCCGGCTGCGTCGTCTCCCAATCGAATCGTGAAACCAGCCGCTGTCGCGCGCGTTCATCCGCAATACTTTTGAAAATCGGATCGCTTTCCAGTAGCGGATCCCCGGGGAAATACATCTGCGTGACTAATCGCCCGAGCAACCCAGCGCCAAAAAGTGAAAAGTGAATGTGCTGAGGCCGCCAGCCGTTGTAATGATTGCCCCACGGATACGCGCCGGGCTTGATCGAAACGAATCGGTACCGACCCTGGTCGTCGGTGATCGCCCGCCCACATCCCGAAAAATTCGGATCGAGCGGCGCGCCGTGCTGATCCACTTTGTGCAAATATCGCCCTGCCGCATTGGCCTGCCAAATTTCCACCAGCGCGCCGCCCACGCCGCGCCCACTTTCATCCAGCACTCGCCCGCTGACGATGATTCGCTCGCCCAACGGTTCGCCCGCATGCTGCCGCGTCAAATCACCATCCTGCTCGCGGATCAGCGAATGTCCAAAAACCGGCCCGGTCAATTCCGTCTTGGTGTGCGGCAACAAAATCAATGGCTGGGTCGGCGCGCGTTTCACTGTCGACGCGTACGCCGGATACAAGTATTCCGGCTGCGTTCCCGGCGCAATTTTTCGGTATGCTCGCGAATCGCTCAAATAATTCCTCTCACTTCTTCGACGCCCATTCTAACGCAACCAAATCAGCCGCGCCGCCTCAGCCCGGCAAGCCAAAAAACCGCGGGACACGCCGGCAATACTCGACGTAAGCATTGCCAAATCGATTGCGCATCTCGCGTTCCTCGAAACCAATCGCAATGCGCATCAAAATCGTCCACACCGCCGCCACCAGCCACATCCGTGCCGTACCGGCCGCGAGACACGCCCCGACAATCGCCAGGAACGATCCGAAGTAGCGCGGGTTTCGCATCCGCGCATAAATTCCCAGCGAGATCAGTTCTCCGCCGCCAGACAATTCGGTCTGCCCGATGAACCGCGCCGTGCCCAGATCGCGCCGCGCTCGCTCGAACAGCCACAGTTCCAGAATCAGCAATCCGAATCCCAGCACGATCCTCCAGGCACCGGGATAATCGCGCAAAAATAAATCGTGACGAAACACCACCAGTCCGACGGCCACCACCGGCCACGCCAGCAACCCCACCGCGTAAGCCGCTTTTTGATGTTTCCGCCAGTAGCCAATCTGCGGGTGCACCACGAACCAGAACAAAGGCACCGGCAACTGCAGAAACAAAACCACCGCCGCGATCCAGCGCACGATCGTCACCCGCGCATCTTAGTCCATGCCGCTCGCTCGCGCATCTCCTGCGTCGACTGCCGTCGAAGGCGTCTCGACATCGCCGGCGCCTCGCCCATTGACGATTCTCGCGTTTCGTTACACGATTCCTGGCGGCAAATCGCCCAGGGGAACCCGATGCCTTCCACCAAAAAGTTCGAAATGCTGGACACCGACACGCGACGGTGCCGGCCACGATGGCGGCGGCGACCTTGCGGCCGTTGCTGCGTTTCGGAGCCCGGTGCCGACCACGTCCTGCGTTGCTTGCCACGGCGTATCTCCCGAGTGAGGAATGTTGCTCGTGCTACTCGAGAGTTGATTGTTCGGGCGCAATGGATGCGCCCGGGAGTTGATTGCGCCGCAGGGGTGAACTTGGAGAACAGGGCCGTTCGGGTGATGACAAGCCCTGATCAAGTGGCTAGGCGACGACGCGCAGAACCTCTTCGATCGAGGTCAGGCCGCTGCGGACCTTGCGCCAGCCGTCGTCGCGCAGGCGGGTCATTCCGTTCTCCCGCGCTGCCCGGGAGATCTCCTCGGCGGTGGCCCGGGCGACGCCGAGGCGTTCGATCTCCTCGGTGACGTTCATGACCTCGTGCAGCGCCATGCGACCGCGGTAACCCGTTCGGGCGCAGTGGTTGCATCCGACGGGTCGGAAGAGCGTGGGGATGCCCGTGTGGTCCAACGGGAAGCGCAACTCGGCGAGTTCGTTCGCGGTCGGGGTGTAGGCCTGACGACAGGACGTACACAACATGCGGCACAGCCGTTGGGCCAGGATCGTGTCCAGGGCGGAGCCGACGAGGAACGGT
>CAWIEL010000078.1:0-34087 GCA_963835025.1 uncultured Acidobacteriota bacterium | reverse complement strand
CAATGGGTTGCCGTTCGGGTCAGGCGTGAACGTGATGCAATAGCCGTTCGTGCCGCATGGCGCATTCGCCGCGTGCGAGATGTAGGTAATATTATTCGCAACCGTCATGTCCACCGGAGCGGTGGTGGTCATGATGTTGGTGATGTCCGTCGAACTCAGCACCGGGCTCGCGTTGAAGGCCGCCGCCAGCGCCGCCGTCATCGACTCCATGCCCGCCTCGGCCGCGTAGAACGCCTTTTGCCGGTCGGAGTTGTTCCCGGCCAGCTTCTGGTCGGTCATCACCATCCAGGCCAGGCCCACGATCATCGAGGAAACCAGCATCAGCACCAGCAGTGCCGTAATCAGTGCCATCCCTTGTTCGCGCTGCTTGTTCACGGACTTTCTCCTTGAATACTTCAGCCGCTCGCTTACTGGTACAAGCTGAAGAACGACAAACTCTGAATGCTCACTTCAGTCTGCAAATTATTGCGGAAGTAGCCGTGCGTCTGGTTCGACGCCGTCTCTGAACGCGCCGCCAGCAGCAGGTTCACCTTGCGAATCTGCGCCGGCGTATCCGGCAAAATGATTTGCGGCGCGTTAACCGCCGGCGCGGTCACCTGCGCGTTCACGATGTCGTAGGTCACGTTCAGGTTCTCGATCACTTCGGCCACCGCTACCGCCGGATTGAAGTTCACCTGGCGCATCAGCACCGGGCGCTGCGGGTTGGTGTTGCTGTCGATGTAATAGGTGATCATCCAGATCCGCGTCGCCGTGGTCGGCGGATACTTTCCGCTGTTGGCCGGCGAAGCGGTCTGCGGCAAAGTGCTGTTCGGCAACCCGGTCTGATTCAATTTGTAGGGATCGCCCGCCGCGAAAGTCACCGTCTGGCCCGCCACCGCCGTGATGCACTGCAGCGTCACGCCGCCGCCGTTCTGAAACATGATCAAATCGCCGGCGTGTAACCCGGTGTTTCCCTGGTTGATGTTGACGCAGGTCACATCGAAAGTTACGGTGCTGCCATTGGCGGCGATCGCTCCCGCCGGGCAACCCGGATTGCCGCCCGAAGCGGCTAGGAAAATCGGAAATTCGCTCAACGTATGCGGGCTCGCCGGAATGGTGTTGTCGATCAGCGAGTTGTCCGCGTAAATCATGGTGATCATGTCCGTGTTGTTGGGGCCAAAGAGCGTCGTCCCGTTGTTCGCCGGGCTGGGTGTCGCCGTCGGCAGTCCCTGCTGATAACCCGGAGTGATCGCCTGCAAAACGGTCGATGCTGGCAGGAAACTTGTAAGCCAGCGTCGGAGGGCTGGGCTTGTTGACGTTCACCACTCCGTTGTTGTTCGGCAGCGGAATTCCGCCCTGCGGGATCGCCTCACCCGCCTGCACCAGATCGCGCACCATGTAATTCAGGCCGGCCCGCAGGTTTTCCTGGGTGTCCGCCATCAAGGTCACGTTCTGGGTGGTCTGCACCGCCTGGTTCAGTGAAGCCAGCGTGGTGCCCACGATGATGATCAGGATCGCCACCGTCACCATCAATTCGATCAAGCTGAATCCGTCTTCGCGCTTCATTCCGTCTCCCCTCAAATCTCTACGAGTACTGCGAAATATTGGTCACCAGCACGTAACTGCGTTTGAATTTCGCCGCTTGATACGCGATGGTGATGGTGATCTCGCGCAAATCCGCTCGGCCCGGCACCGCTTGAATCAGAATCGTCCGCGTAAAACTGCTCAGTGGGATCTTCACGTCGTCCGCAGTGCCCAGCAGCCCATCCGGTCCCGGTGACCAGATCACGTCCGGCTTTGTGCAATCGTCGTCCGCCGTTCCCACGATTCCATCCGGTCCCGGATCGCACAGTTGGGTCGGTCCATCGGTAAAGACGCCGCCGTTCGACGCGTTATTGATGTTGACCCAGCTGGTCTGCGAAACGTCCCGCGCCGTGTAAATCGATTCAACCGTTTCCGCGGCCTTCTGCTCCGCGATGTATTCGTCCTGCGCCATTCCCATGTAAGCGAGACCGTCACCCAGAATCGCTGCGAGCGCCAACACGCCCACCGCCAGGATCAAGACGGCAATCATCGTCTCCATCAGCGTGAAGCCCGCTTCGCTCTGCCGTTGCCTTTTGCTGCTCATCCCTGTTCTCCTCGCGACTGCGGATCCCGATTCTTCCCCACGCAAATCAGTAAACCCAGGTTCCGCTCGGATACCGGTACGCATGCACCCGTCCGGTTCCGCCCAGAATGGTTATCGCGCAAGCTGACGACTTCACGTTGTTCACGCCCATAAAAATCGACCCGTTGATCGGATTGCCGTTTCCGTCGGTGAAGCTTCCATCGCTTTGAAACGTCATGGTCGGCGGCCCGCCGGCGACGCCACCAAAAACAATCGGCGCTGCGTTGCCGAATCCGTCCGGAGTGTCCGTCTCGCCGGCATACAACTGGTACTGCACCGACCCTTCGACCGTCAGAGTCAGGATCACCGTGGGTACGTTTCCAGGCGGATCCAATCGCGTTAGAACCACGCACGCGGCGTTGGCCAGGCAGGGCGCTCCGGTGAAGAACTGCACCTGAACCGTGCGCCGCGCTGATATCGCCGTCTCGCGTCCTTGGCGCAGCGCGTTCCGCACCTGAGTCAATCCCGCGTACGCCCGGTTTTGCTGCAACGTCGGCTGCAGCGCCACGATGGTCATGCCCGCAATGATCATGATGATGGTCACTACCACCATCAGCTCCAGCATCGAGAACCCGCGCTGGCTGCGTTCGTACTCCATTCCGCAATCTCGCTTTCCCCGCTCTCTCACGCTTACACCCTCGAATCGCCCCTGGAACGGCGGGCGTCTGCCCATCTTGTCCCTGCATAGTGCATTCCATGCGCCAGCCCAAGACCGGCATAACATGTTTATTTTCAGTTACTTAGATTGCAGGAAGGATGGACACACAAATAGACCATTTTAATTCGGGGTAGAAACGTTACATAACCGGCGAGCGATTACTTAGGCAGGTTTTGGCATTTTGCCCGGGGGATCTGGCCCCCGGGCGATTTAGAATTCCGTTTAGTCGCGGCTGCGCAGCTTCGAAAGCAACCGTAGAATCTCCAGATACAGCCAGATCAGCGTGACCATCAATCCAAACGCGCCGTACCACTCCATGTATTTGGGCGCGCCGGCTTTCGCCGCACTTTCGATGAAATCAAAATCCAGCACCAGATTCAGCGCCGCCACAATCACCACGAAAACACTGAAGGCGATGCCGATCGGACCCGATCCGTTGATCGTCGTGAAGTGAATCCCAAAAAATCCCAGCACGATTTGCGCGAGGTAGAACAGCGCGATGCCGCCCGTCGCCGCCACGATGCCCAGCTTGAAATTCTCCGTCACCGGAATCAATCCCGAGCGGTACGCCAGCAGCAGGGCGAACATCGTGCCAAACGTCAGGCTCACCGCCTGAATCGCGATCCCGTGGTAGCGCACTTCGAACATCGCCGAAATGCCGCCCAGCACCATTCCTTCCAGCAACGCGTAGACCGGCGCGGTCACCGGCGCCCAGGTTTTCTTGAAAATCGTGACCAGCGCGAAAATGAATCCGCCAATCCCGCCGATCAGCAGCATCGGCATCACCGCCTGCGGATTGCCGGACTTCATGAACACGTTCCAGGTCCATGCCGCCGTCGCCACCACGCACAGCAAAAGCAACCCGGTCTTGTTTACGGTGCCCTGCACCGTCATCGCTTCGCCCGTGCCGACCCCTTCGCCTTGAAACGCCTGCGGAGTCAAAGCCGGGTTCGACGTCCTCATCAAATCAGCCACGCCAGTTCTCCTTTTCAAGGCCGCCGCAACGCCACTCTGCGGCCCACCGTAAATACGAACAGCTACAATCCTACTCGACCGCCACTCAATTGTCGCGCCCACGCACACTGATGAAAGGTTCGGAATTAAAAATCAAAGGAAGGAACAGCAACCGCAGGTTTGGTAGCGCTAACGGGAATCGAACCCGTATTTCAGCCTTGAAAGGGCCGCGTGCTAACCGTTGCACCATAGCGCCAAAGGGAAATACCGCAAGGACGAACTAAGATTATCGGGGATAACGCCCAGATTCACCAGAACATTTCCTCTGCCGGAACCAGATTAAGGTCGCGCGAGCCGGTTCCGAATTTCCGTTTTCCAATTTCTGTTTTCAGTCGCTACAGCCAACCTTCACGTTGCCGCAGCATAGCGATGTGCGCGGTGTGATGTTTGCCATGCCAGGCGTACAGCAACAGCGTATCGTCCAGCGACATCGGCTTCGACCATTCTGGATGCCGCATGACGCGGGCGAATTGGTCCGGCGTCATCGCGCGCAAGGTCTTCACCCATCGTTCGTGGAGGGGCTCCAGCAGCTTCAAGGAAACTTCGACCGGTTCGTTCTTGGCATCCGGCAATTCCGCCCACTTCGATTCGATGTAAGGCTTAATCTGCGGTTCGTCTTCGGTCAGCGTCAACTTGAGCCGGGTGTAGGCGTTCATGTGGCTGTCGGCCACGTGATGGACCACCTGGCGCACCGTCCAACCTCCGGGACGGTAAGGCGTGTCGAGTTGCCGGTTGTCCAAACCGATGACGGCATCGCGCAGGCGCTGCGGCAGTATTTCAATCAGTTCAACCGCTTTTGCGCGCAACTCATTGGTGAGCTCGCCATGGCGGTGAAATTTTCCGATGGGATATTGCAGGTCAGTTTCGGTTTGCATGGCTCGATCCTTCTCCTGACTGGGTGGGACGCCTTACGGGGTAATTGGACGCAGAAGCCGCTCTTTGGATTCCCTGGCCTCGCGCCATTTGCTTCTCAGCTCTGGCTCTCCAGATATTCTTCGTGCCAGGCCATCTGAATGCCTTCCAGTTTCCCCTCGTTCGAAAGTTTCGGGTCGCCCGTGAATCCAGGAAGCTGCAGCACATATTTGTGCAGGTCCGTGAAGCGCACGGTCAATGGATCCACTCCCGGATGCGCCTCCGCCAGCTGGATTCCAATTTCTTCCGCGTTATCCCAGTCAAACGTGTTCGGCATGTTCTAGTGCTCCGCTTCCTTCGCGTAATTTTTATTCCATTCGGGAATCTCGATCACCAGATCCTTGGTTCCGTCCGGCACCAGTTGGCACCCCAACCGCGATTTCGGCGTCACGCCCGGCGCCTCATCCAGCTGATCCAGCTCCGCGTCGGTCGCTTCGTTGCACGATTCCAAACCCTCATGCACGATCACATGGCAGGTCGAGCACGCGCAAACTCCCCCGCAGGCGTGGTCCAGACCCTTATGAAATCCCTGCGAAATATCCAGGATGCTGCCCGGCAAACCGTCGTGCCCGTAAGGAATCTTCGCCGGGTCCACTTCCACCGGCTCGCCGTTTTTCACGAACGTAACCTTAAACTTCTTGGTCGCCGGCACAAATTTTGTTTCTTCGATATATGGATTCTGACCGCCCATTCTCGCCTGCTCCTCGTACCACCTGAACTAGAACTCGTCGAGCGACTTCCCTTCCAGCGCCGTCGATAGCGCTCCATTCATCAATACTTCCGCCAAATGCTCGGTCGCCGCATTCAACGCGTCGATCTTTGCTCGCATCGTTTTGTAATCTTCGCCTGCCGTAGCCTCGCGCAACTCCGCGACCGCCTCAACGATGGCTCTGCGCTCGTCGGCCGGCAATACGCCCTCACTCGCGTTCCGCAGCGCCTTCTCCGTCGCTACCACAATCGAATCCGCCTCGGTTCGCGCTTCAATCACCTGCCGCTGCGCGAAATCCTGTTCCGCGAAATCGATCGATTCCTCGAGCATCCTTTCGATTTCCGTGTCGTTCAGTCCGTAGCTCGGCTGGACTTCCACCGTGTGCTGCTCGTTGGTGCGCAAATCCTTGGCCGCCACCTGCAGGATTCCGTTCGCGTCGATCAAGAATTTCACTTCGATGCGCGCCAGCCCCGCCGGCCCCGGAGGCGTCTTCAGCTGGAACCGCGCCAGCGACCGGCAATCCTTGGCCAGCTCGCGCTCGCCTTGCAGAACGTGCACATCGATCGCGGTTTGATTGTCGACACCGGTGGTGAACATTTCCTGCGCGCTCGCCGGAATTGTCGAATTCCGCGGAATAATTTTCGCGATCACTCCGCCCATGGTTTCAATACCCAGCGATAGCGGCGTCACGTCCAGCAGCAGCATGGTCTTGACGCCCGATTCCAGAATATCGGCCTGCACTGCCGCGCCCAACGCCACCACTTCGTCTGGATCCAGTTCGCTGTGCGGCGTGCGCTCGAAAAATTCTCCCACCGTCTTGCGCACTAGCGGAATTCGCGTCGACCCGCCCACCAGCACCACTTCCTCAATTTCTTTCGGCGTCAGCTTCGCATCGGCCAGCGCCAGCTTCGCCGGTACCATGGTCCGCGTCACAATCGGCGCGATCAGTTTCTCGAATTCCGCGCGGGTCAAAACCCGCCGAAACATGCCCTTGGCTCCCAGCGGATACTCCACCAGCGTCTCATCCGCCCCGGACAATTCATGTTTCGCGCGAATCAAGCTTTTGCGTAGCGTCTGCACGTCTTCCCCGCGACGATCGAATTCCGCTCCGTACGTCGCGAGAATTTCTCGCTGGGTCAAAGCTAGCAGCGCATTGTCGATGTCGTCGCCGCCCAGATGCGTATCGCCGTTGGTCGCCAGCACCTGATAAATGTCGCCTTCGGTCGTGCTGATCAGTTTCAAAATCGAAATGTCGAACGTCCCGCCGCCAAAATCGTAAACCGCCACGTGCCCGCGCTTCTGCTTATGCAGTCCGTAGGCCAGCGCTGCCGCCGTGGGCTCATTCACCAATCGCAATACTTCGAGGCCAGCCAGTCGCCCGGCGTCCTTGGTCGCCTGCCGTTGCGCGTCGTTGAAATAGGCCGGCACCGTAATCACCGCGCGGTCCACCGGCTCCTTGAAATGCACTTCGGCCCAAGACTTCAGTTCGCGCAGAATAAACGCCGAAATTTCCGGCGCGGTGAACGATTTCTCGCCCAGCACCACTCGAATCACGTTGTCGCTCTTGGCGTCGATGCGGAAAGGAAAAATCTTCAATTCATCCTGAATGTCCGCCACGCCCCGGCCCATCAAACGCTTCACCGAATAAATCGTCCGATCCGGATGGGTCAGCAGCCGTTCCCGGGCCGGCGCGCCCACAAACACCTTGCCCTTTTCACCCACGCTGACCACCGAAGGGCACAACGCCGAGCCGTACGGACCAACGATGGTCTTCGGCGCGCCGGTTTGCGCGTCCATGTAAGCCACCAGGCTGTACGTCGTCCCCAGATCGATTCCAACTACCCGTCCCATACTCTCCCTTCCGTCCCCTAGGAAAATTACGCCGCGGCGATTTCCTTCTGTACCCCGTCGACCAGATTGCGAATGTAGCTTCGCCGATTCAGCGAATCGCTCATTCGCTTGAGCAAATCTGCTTTCTTCGCTTCATCCGCGCCCGCATCGAGCGCTGCATCCCACTGGGTGCCCAGCGCCGCCAATTCCGCATCCACGTCCGTCAATTTGCCCTGAAAATTTCCAGCGGCCGCGTCCAGCTGGCCTCGCAGTGCCGTCAGATCGCCGCCCGCCGTCCGCGCCTCGCGCAGTTCGTCCAGCGATTCATTCAACTCGAAAACTTCTTCCAGCAG
Source organism: uncultured Acidobacteriota bacterium (assembly GCA_963835025.1). Taxonomy (GTDB): domain Bacteria; phylum Acidobacteriota; class Terriglobia; order Acidiferrales; family UBA7541; genus Palsa-295. Next base: position 26,465 of record CAWIEL010000078.1, on the reverse strand, counting down.
CTCCGGGGGCGCCTGTTGCTTGGTCGTACCTTCTTTGCGCACATTCAAAAATTCCAGCAGATATTCGACCCGGGTCAGCGGCTCGCGCAAGGTCCGGTAGGCATCGTTCAATTCCGACGAGCGTTGCAACGATAAATTCCTCTCGAACTCGCTGGCTCGCACAAAATTGTCCGGATGCAGCTTCCAGCTGAGCATATGAAACTGCCCTTCCAGCGCCGCCGGCTCGATCCCGAGCTTCCGCGGCAGGCCAAAGAACGCGAAATAATCCATCCCCGCCGGCAGCGGCTGAATTTTTCCGCAAGCTCCACAGAAATGCGTCCCGGAGACCGCGCCCTTGCAGTTCCAGCAACTGGTCACCGGCACGCCTTCCGCTCGTTTGGTTTGGGGCTGTGAAAGAGGCATCTCGTTGCGTTCCGTCCTGCGTCAACACCAAGCCCCGGTGCATCATCGTCGGCCGTTGCCCGGAGGTTAAGCTGATTCGATACCGCGGAAATTCGGTTGAAGTTGAAGTTAACGTGCGTAACTGCGCGGCCAGCCTAGGCCGTGAACGAACTTCCGCACCCGCAACTGCGCGTCGCCTGCGGATTCTGAAACACGAAGCCCTGCTTCATCAGGTCTTCCTGATAGTGCAGCGTCGTGTCGTGCAGGTACAAATAACTCTTGGGGTCCACGAATATCCGCGCCCCGTTTTCCTCGAACACCTTGTCGCGGTTCCGCGCTTCGGTATCGAGCCGCATCGCGTAGCTCAAGCCCGAGCATCCGCCGCCCTGCACGCCCACGCGCAGTCCGCCGGATTCCGCCGGAACGCCTTCCTTCGTCAGCAGCTCCCGAATTTTTTCCGCCGCTCTTTCCGATACGTGAATCATGGTCCTGCAAATCTCCCAAACCACTTCTAGCCGCTCGTCACTGGCGACTAGCCACTGCCGTTAAATCCGAACCGCCTCTAACCCGACGATCCGGATGTGCGATCTCAAGCACTTCGACGCAATTAATGCGCCGAAACCGCTTCTGCCGACTTCGCCGCTTCCGGCTCGCCCTGCTTCTTCTTCCAGTCGCCCAGCGCTGCCTTGATCGCATCTTCCGCCAGCACCGAGCAATGGATCTTCACCGGAGGCAACGCCAACTCGCGCACGATGTCCGTGTTCTTGATCGCCAAGGCCTCTTCGACCGTCTTGCCCTTGACCCATTCGGTCGCGAGTGAAGAACTCGCAATCGCCGAGCCGCAGCCGAAGGTCTTGAACTTGGCCTCTTCGATGACGCGCGTGGTCGGGTTCACCTTCATCTGCAGCTTCATCACGTCGCCGCATTCCGGCGCGCCCACCAGGCCGGTCCCCACGTTCGGGTCGGCCTTATCCAGCGAGCCAACGTTGCGGGGGTGGTTGTAGTGTTCGATTACTTTTTCACTGTAAGCCATTAGTTCATTCTCCTGTTCATCGTTACGGTGCTTTCCAAACCTTCGCCCAAAATTACTTCTTCCGACAAAGTCACGTGCTCGATCGATGCCGATCGTCCCGCGCAAACTTCCTGCAACGCCTTGGCTACCGCGTCTTCACTCAACTTTAACGTCTCTAAAAACCCGGCAAGTTCTCCCAGCTCACGAAACCGGCGCGAATTGCATGCGCCGCCATCCACATTAGGGGCAAAAAACACATCAAATACCGGTGTGCGTCCGCTGAACGTTCGATGTACGCCGACTGTGCCTTCGTAGATCACGTTCCCCCCTGTTTTTGTTGGATTTTATTCCGCTGCCACCTGCCATTTCATTTTGCTGACGTCCACTCCTTCTTTAGCCATTTCGTACAAAGGTGAAAGCTCGCGCAGCCGCGAAACCGTCTCCACCACGCGATTCGCTACGTAATCCACTTCTTCGTCCGTGTTGAACCGCCCCAATCCAAACCGGATCGAGGTGTGCGCCAGATCTTCGCCCACTCCCAGCGCCTTCAACACGTAGCTCGGTTCCAGCGTCGCCGAAGTGCAGGCCGACCCGCTCGACACCGCGATGTCGTTAATCCCCATCAACAGCGATTCGCCCTCGACATAAGCGAAGCTGATGTTGATGTTGTGCGGCAAGCGATGCTCCATCGAGCCGTTGATGAACGTCTCATCCAGGCGCGACATGATCGATTCCCGCAGCCGCTCGCGCATCTTGAACAGCTTAGCGCTTTCCGCCGCCATTTCCTGCCCGGCCAATTCGCAGGCCTTACCCAACCCCACGATACCGGTCACGTTCAACGTCCCCGAACGCATCCCGCGCTCGTGGCCGCCGCCGTCAATCTGCGCCGATAGCTGCACGCGCGGATTTTTGCGGCGCACGTACAACGCGCCGACGCCCTTGGGCCCGTAGATCTTGTGCGCCGAAATCGACATCAGGTCGATCCCGTCCTTCTGCACATCCACCGGAATCTTACCGATCGCCTGCACGCCGTCGACGTGAAAGAAAACGCCTTTTTCCTTGGCGATCTTCCCGATCTCCGCAATCGGCTGGATCACTCCGATTTCGTTGTTAGCGTACATGATCGAAATCAGAATCGTCTTCGGCGTAATCGCCTTGCGCAGTTCGTCCAGGTTGATCCGGCCGTCTTTCTGAACCGGCAGGTAGGTCACTTCGTAGCCGTACTTTTCCAGCCGCTTGCAGGTGTCCAGCGTCGCCTTGTGTTCCGTGACTTCGGTAATAATGTGATTACCCTTTTCGCGGTACATTTCCGCCACGCCCTTAATCGCCAGGTTCGTCGATTCGGTCGCGCCGCTGGTAAACACGATCTCTTTTGGCGTCGCGCCAATCAGCTTGGCAATCTGCGCCCGCGCATTTTCCACCGCTTCTTCCGCCACCCAGCCAAACTCATGATTGCGGCTCGCGGCATTACCAAATTTCTCCGTGAAATAAGGCGCCATGGCCTCAACCACTCGCGGATCCGTCGGCGTCGTCGCGTGATTATCAAAATAAATTGGAAGCTTAATCGCCATTCTCAGTCTCCCTCACCCTAAGTCAATTCGTCCTGCACCCCAGCCCACTTCTCAAACTCTCAGTTCCACCATCTCCGACGCCTGAATCTCGTCAGCCATCTGCGAAATTGTGACCTTCCCCAGCACTTCCAAAATACTGTCGTTCACCCGCTTCAGCGGCTCGCGAATCGAACAGGTGGTTGAAACGTCGCAAGTCCCGCGCGCGGTCACGCACGAAGTAATGAACAGCGGCCCTTCGATAGCCCGGATCACATCGAGCGCCGTAATCATCGAAGCGTCCCGCGCCAGCATGTACCCACCACTCGACCCGTGCCGCGCCGCCACCAAACCGCCCTTGGCCAACTTCTGCAGCACTTTCGCCATCAGCGGCGTCGACATCTTATAGATGTCCGCAATGTCGCCCGCGCTACAAGATTCATGACGCCCGTGCAACGCCAGATGTTTCAGCGCGATCAACCCGTAATCTGCTTTCTTTGACAGCTTCATCATAAAGGCATGTGCGACTGAATCAGTCGCATTTCAATTCTAATCGCCAGCGCCACCGAAGTCAATGAACTTTGCGCCCGCAACCCCTGCCAATCCAGCACCTTAAACTACGACCATTTTAGTCCCCCACTCAACCAGAATCCACCGAATGGCACAAATCCTCGGCCGAATACATCATCCAACACGTCGAATGGTGCCAACCCTCAGCCAGCGCTACGCCACCCGAGTCGGCGCGCGTACCTGTGCCCCTCCATGACCCGCTGATTACCTTGCGGACTCGTATAATTCGCGTTACTCTCAGCTCGCTTGCACCGCGATCGGAGATCGCTTGCGCCGCTACCAATTTCGTTTTTGTGCCCTGATGTTGCTGGCCCTTTTCCCATTTGTCCTGAGCGATTCGCGCGCCGCTGACGAACCTCGCGTATACGATCTTCCTCATTTTTCAGCTGATGCTAAGACTCTCTATGCCGCGGTCTCCGAGGTGCGGGCGCCCGTCGGCTCCGACGCCGTTTTACTCACCGACGAAGAGAGCTACGTTTTCAATGACGGCGGGCACGCGGTCCACGTCCGCTACGTGATTTACAAGGCAATCTCCCAAAAGGGCGCCGAAGAATGGGGCAATCTCTCCGAAATCTGGGAACCTTGGCATCAGGAACGCCCCGAACTTCACGCTCGGGTCATTACTCCCGACGGTGAAGCTCACATCCTCGATCCCAAAACAATCAGCGATTCACCTGCAGACGAAGAAGATCGTGATACCTACGACGACCGCCGCCTGATCCGCGCCCCGCTTCCCGCCATGGCTCCGGGATCCGTGGTTGAAGAAGAAGTGACCTCGCGGGAACAGGCCGCGCTTCCCGATGCCGGAATTGTGGCTCGCGATTACTTCGGACGCAACGTGCCGGTCCAGCACAGCCGCCTGTCCCTGGATGCCCCTTCTGCGTTGCCCGTCCGCTACAAATCTCAATTGCTCCCCGATCTCGTAACCGAACGAAAAGAAGAAAACGGCCGAGCGAAGATCGTTTTTGAAAACGGACCGATGGAGGCTCTCGAACAGGCCGAGGACCATTTGCCAAGCGACGTTCCGCCTTATCCTAACGTCACTTTTTCCACGGGGGATTCCTGGCAGAAACTCGCGCAGAGTTACGGAAAGATTGTCGATGAGCATGTTGGCGACCCGGCTCTCGACGCGCTCGCCAAGAAGATTGTTTCAGGCAAGGCTGGCCGCGACCAGCAGATCGAGGCTTTGGTCGAATACCTGAACTCGGAAATCCGCTACACGGGCATCGAATTTGGCGAATCGGCAGTCATCCCACACGCTCCTTCCGAAACGCTCAAACGCCGCTATGGCGACTGTAAAGACAAAGCTGTTTTGCTCGTGGCTCTTCTTCGAGCGGCGGGAATTGCTTCCAATGTCGCGCTCTTGAACGTAGGTCAGCGATATGACTTGTCGCCCGAGCTTCCAGGCTTTGGCATGTTCGATCATGCGATCGTTTACGTGCCCGGCACGCCCGACTTCTGGATCGACGCAACGGACGATTACGCGCGCCTTGGCCAGCTCCCAGACACGGACCAAGGACGCCTTGCGCTGGTTGCCGCAGCCGCTACAACTTCGCCGGTCCACACCGCCGTGAGTACGTCCACCGAAAATGCCAGTATCGAAAACCGCGAGTTCATTCTCGCGGACTACGGGCCCGCCCGGATCACTGAAACCAGCCAGCCTCACGGCTCCCTGGAATCCGTTTATCGTCGAACCTACTCCAATCTGCAGGACAAGAAGGTTCAGGACGACTTGACGAGTTATGTCCGGGCTCACTATCTCGCCGAGAAACTGAACCATACGGAGCGCTCGGATCCCCGCGATTTTACGCGCCAATTTGAACTTACCCTCGAAAGCGAACACGCCAAGCGCGGCCTCACCGATCTTACGAGCGCTGCCGCCGCCATTCGGCTGGAATCGTTTTTCACCATGCTTCCCGAGGACCTGCAAACCCGGGAACCTGCCAAGAGTGAAAATGACGACTCCACCCCGAAACGTGAGAAAAAAAGGACTGCCGATTACCAATTGAACGAACCGTTCGTCAAGGAATGGCGCTATCGGATTGTCCCACCCGCTGGTTTTCAGCCGAAGTCTTTGCCCAAGGACACCACGCTGTCTCTTGGTCCCGCAACTCTCACCGAAGAATTTTCAGCCGACCATGATGGTGTTGTCCGTGCCGTCATCCGCTTCGACCTGCCGAAGCGCAGGTTCTCCGCTTCCGAAGGTACCGAACTCCGCAACAAGGTCGCCGAAATCCGCGCCACCGAACCCTTGCTGATCTATTTTCAACCGGTCGGAAAGGCCCTTCTCGATCAGGGAAAATCGGGTGAGGCATTTCTGGAATACCGTAGCGTCATCGCTCTCCGGCCCAGCTCCGCGATCCCCCATCTCCGCCTGGCCGATGCGCTGTTATCGCAAGGACTCGGAGAAGCCGCACGAAACGAAGCGCGCCTCGCCGTGAAGCTTGAACCAACTCTTCCCGTCGCCTTCAAGACTCTTGCCGAGATTCTTGAATCCGATGTGGTGAGTCGCAGGCTTTATCCCGGCACCGATTTTAGCGGCGCCGCAACCGCTTATCGAACGGCCGAAAAGTTGGATCCCGCCGACAAAACGATTCCCTTGAATCTGGCTATTCTTCTTGAGTACAACCGCGACGGGTTGCGTTATGGGCCGGGCGCAGACTTGAAAGGCGCGGTGGCCGAATACAGGTCGCTCACTCCGGATGAATTGACCAGCTACGGCCTGCAGAATAACATTTCGGTCGCGCTCTTTTATGCCAGGGAATTTGCGGACGCAAAGAAGACCGCTGAAGCACTTAATCCTCAACCCAAAGCCCTCATCCTCGCGTCTTCAGCCGCTCTGAGCGGAGCTCAAGCCGCCTTGGCAGAAACCAGGAAGAGTGTGAGCAACGATGACGAGCTTAAGAAGGTCTCCCTTTCCGCCGGCGACACGTTGATGAACACCCGCCTTTACCCACCCACAGCTGACCTGCTGGAAGCCGGCGCTTCCGGCGATAACGCTGCGCACACCCTGGCGCGCGTCGCCTCGTTTCGTAAGGCTCGTCTTCACGAGTCAATCGTATATCCGAATGACCCCGCCGGTGTGGCCCTCAACTATCGGTTCACGGCAATGACATCGGATACAGGCGTCGAAGCTTTGAAGGGCATCCTAAGCCGTAACGCCTTGTTGGCCGTAAAAAACATGGACCACGACGCGCTTCAGGCCCTGCTGAATCAGGGAACGAAATTCAGACACTCTCTTACTCGCTCCGGCACCTCGCCCGATGTAGTTCTGGATGTCGCGACGCAAACCATTGACCCGAAGGTCGACGGGAATGACGCGACCGGCTATCGTGTCCGGCTCACAGTCCCCGGTGCAAACACCACCAGTGTCTTTGTCGTCAAAGAGGATGATGCGTACAAAGTCCTCGATGATTCCACCCACTTGGCTCCCATCGGACTCGAGATTCTCGACCGGGTTTCCTCGAATGATCTCGCCAGGGCGCGGGTCCTTTTAGACTGGATCCGCGAAGACCAGCACTTGGCCGGTGGCGAGGATCCGTTTGCAGGGGTTGCCTTCCCTCGGTTTTGGACCAGAGGGCAGGATGCGGACGCCGCTCAAATGAAACTCGCGGGCGCGGCCATTCTCGTTCAGGACATCCCCACCGCGGCCCAAGGCGTTTCGATCCTCGAGCCTGCTCTGGCGGCTCTGCCCTCAACCTCGCCCGATTCCGTCCGTTTCGGTGTCTCCCTGGCCTTGATCCACGGATACCAGTCTATTCAGGCCTACGATAAGGTTTTGCCCATGTTGATTTCCTACCGCAAGCAGTACCCCGACTCCCGGATTTTGTTCCTTTACACTTCCTACGCTCTTCGGCGTCTTAACAAAATAGACGACGCCGAGGCACTCGCGCGCGACCGATTGCAAAAGCTGCCCGACGACCCGGACGCCATAATCGCGCTGGAATTCGCGGCCGAGATGCGCGGTAACTTTGCCGCCGCGAAGGAATTTGCGGAGAAGATTCACGCCGCCGGCACCGCCAACGCGTCCGATTTGAACAACCTTGCGTGGCTTTCCCTTTTCACCGGGAAGGTCACGGAAACAGATATCCAGAACGCCATTCGTTCCGAGGAGATGAACAACAGCTGGTACACCCTGCACACCCTGGGATCTCTGTATGCCGAAGTAGGAAGAACCAAGGAGGCACGGGACGTATTTTTGAAGGCTATGGATTTAGCAGACCTTGACGAGCCGGACGAATCGTTCTGGTATGGTTTTGGCCGAATCGCCGAACAGTGCGGTGAACGAGACCTCGCCGTCGCCTACTACAAGAAAGTGACCAAGCCGAAGTTCGCCGTCGATCTTCCCACCTCAAGCTATCAGCTTGCTCAGAAACGACTCCAGTTTATGAATGCGCCTTCTGGATCGACGAACCGCGTGGCGTCCGCCCATTAGTGGCCCACAGCGGTCCTCCCCCTACGACCTGACGCTCGCGAAAATTGGAGCGAGGAGCGAGCCTCGTGGCGCCATTTTCTCGCAGGCGTTTTGAAATTCTAGGTTAAAATAAGGTCACGAATGCCTTTCGACGCCGCCAACGCGACAAGCAGGTCCGTCACCGCCATCTATCCCGGCTCGTTCGACCCGGTTACCAACGGCCATCTCGACCTCATCACCCGCGCCTCCAACATCTTTGGCAAACTCATCGTCGCCGTCGCGCATAACCTTGAAAAAGACCCGCTATTCACCGAAAAAGAGCGCGTCGAAATGCTCGAAACTGCCACTTTTAAATGGGATAACGTCCAGATCGACGTCTTCGATGGCTTGCTTATGGATTACGCCCGGGCCAAAGGCGCCGCGGTCATCGTGCGCGGGATTCGCGCCGTTTCCGATTACGAATACGAACTGCAGATGGCCATGATGAACCGCAAAATCGAGCCGGATATCGAAACAGTTTTCATGCTGCCGGCTGAACAATACAGTTATCTGAGCTCCCGGCTGGTGAAAGAACTCGCGCGCCTCGGCGGCCCGACCAAGGATTTCGTTCCGGCCGTGGTCCACGAAAGGCTCGCCACAAAATTTAAGTAGCACCGTCTCGTTGTCTACCAGTTGATTTTTTGTTCAGGGTCTAAATTGAAGGAGCGCAATGGAACAAGCTACCGCGCCACAAACAGCACAAACGATTCAGTTGGCGGACAGCATCAATCGCATCAACGTCTCGCCGACCATGGCCGTCCTGCAGGCCGCTGAAAAATTGAAAGCCGAAGGCATCGACGTCGCCGACTTCGGCCCCGGTGAACCCGATTTCCCGACGCCTGAACACATCAAGCAGGCCGTCATCAAAGCCCTCCACGAAAATAAAACCAAGTACACGCCGGTCGCGGGCATCGCGCCGTTGCGCCAAGCCATCTGCGACTGGCACAAAGCCCAGTTGGAATCGTCCTACGCGCCCTCCGAATGTGTCGTCAATGTCGGCGGCAAACATTCCATCTTCAACGCGGTTTGCGCCCTCATCAATCCCGGCGACGAAGTCATCATCGGCGCCCCGTACTGGGTCAGCTATCCAGATATGGTCAAGTACGCCGGCGGCGTCCCGGTTTTCGCCGAAACTCGCGAAGCCGACGTCTTCATTCTGCGCGCCTCGGAAATCGAAAAGGTCATGACGCCGAAAACCAAACTCGTCATCGCCAATTCGCCCTGCAATCCCACTGGCGCCGTCATTCCGCCCAATGAATTTGCCCGCATCGAAGATCTCTGTAAGCGTCGCGGCGTCTGGCTGCTGGCCGACGAATGTTATTCGCACTTCGTCTACAAAGACGCCAAGCCCTTCTCCGTCGCCAGCGTCCCCGGTTCCAAAGACCGCCTGATCATCGCCGGCTCGTTTTCCAAAACTTTCGCCATGACTGGCCTGCGCCTGGGCTACCTGCTTGCGCCCAAACCGCTGATTGACGCGGTTGCCAAATTGCAAAGCCAATCCACATCGAATCCCACTTCGATCATTCAATACGCCGGCCTCGCCGCCATGAAAGGCTCGATGGATTCGGTGAAAGAGATGCTCGCCGAATACGCCAAGCGCCGCGATCACATCCTCGCCGGCCTCCGCGCCATTCCCGGCATCAGTTGCGTCGCGCCCATGGGCGCCTTCTACGTTTTTCCCAACGTGTCCGCGCACTTCAATCCGAAAATGCCGGACACCACCGCCGCCGCGAAACAGTTGCTCGAACGCGAACATGTCGCCGTCACTCCCGGCGAAGCCTTCGGCGCTCCCGGCTATTTGCGCCTTTCCTACGCCACTTCCATGGATCGCATCGACGAAGGTCTTCGCCGCCTCACGCGTTTTTTCGGTAACGCCGCGTGAGCGTAAGCCGGGCACCTCTGTGCCCCGCTCGCCTTGCGCCGGTTTTCAATGCTCGGCCGTGGGGTGCGCACACCCTCGCGCCCCTATTCCCGGAGAAATCGAATCTCGCCGAGCCGATCGGCGAAGCCTGGCTCACCGGTAACGACTGCGCCTTCGTCTCCGGCCCGTTCGCCGGAACCAAACTTGGTGAAGCTTGGCCCCAGATGTCTCCAGAATGGTCTGGGACTCGCCTCAATCCCGCTGCCGGCATTTTCCCGCTGCTCGTAAAATTTATTTTCGCGCAGGAAAAACTTTCGGTGCAGGTTCACCCCGACGACGCCTACGCGTCTCAACATGAAAAGAGCAAGGGCGGCCGCGGCAAGACTGAAATGTGGTACGCGATCGACGCCGAACCCGGCGCCCAAGTCCTGGTCGGCCTGAAGCCCGAAGTCACCCGGCAGCAATTCAAGCAGTCTATCGACGGACCCTCCGTCGAAGATTTTTTCCAGCAGATCGCGCTGCATCCGGGCGAAGTCATGTTCGTCCCCGCCGGAACCGCCCACACCATCGGTGCCGGATTGGTCCTCTGCGAAATCCAGCAGAATTCCGACCTAACCTATCGCGTCTACGACTACGGCCGCCGCGACGCTTCCGGCAAGCCGCGCGAACTTCATCTCGAAAAAGCTTTTGAGGTCACCCGTTTCGGCCCGCAGCGCGGAGGAAAAATCTCGCCCGCGACGATCGAGAATCACGGGATCGCGAAAACCTTCTTCGTCGCCTGTCCCTACTTCGCCACCGAACGCTGGCTATTCGCCGCGCCCATCGCCTCCCAGTCTTCGCCCGAGCATTTCGAACTCTGGATCATCCTTGAAGGCTCGGGCTCGATTCGCTGGTCTGGCGAATCCGCCGCCTTCGCTCCTGCCCAAGTCTGGATGATCCCCGCCGGCCTTGGTCGCTTCGAGTTATCTCCAAATTCGACCGCTACAATCTTGCGTACCTTCGTGCCTTCCGACCTCGCCGCGCTGGCCGCTGACTGGACCCGCCAGGGCCTTTCTAAATCCGACGTCGCCCGCTTGGTGTTCCCATGACCCGCGCGAAAACGGGCAAATCCCTCCCATCCTGCGCCGTCCTACTCGCTGGAGGCCGTGGCACGCGTTTCTGGCCCCGCAGCCGCGTCCGCACTCCGAAACAGCTGCTCAATATCACCGGCGGCGACACCCTGCTGCGCGAAACCGTTGCTCGGCTCGCTCCAGTCTTTCCGCCGCGGAATTGCTGGGTCGTCACCAATTCCGAGCAAGCCGCCGCCGTCCGCCGGGAAATTCCCCGCGTTCCAGCCGCGCACATTCTCGCCGAGCCGGTCGGTCGCAACACCGCCGCCGCGATCGCCCTCGCCGCCATACACCTCGCCCACGTACACGGCGATGCCTTGATGGCCGTGCTCTCCTCCGATGCGCACATCGCCAAGGTGGCGCACTATCGCGTCCTGCTTCGCGCCGCCCTCAAACACGCCGAGGCGCCCGGCCAGCTCGTCGTCATGGGCATTCCGCCCACGCGCCCCGAAACCGGCTACGGCTACATCGAACGCGGTGAAAAAGACGCGACCGCCGCGTCGTCCGCCGAATTTTTCGCCGTCCACCGCTTCACCGAAAAACCTGCCCTGCAGGTCGCGCAGGATTACATCTCGTCCGGAAAATATTTCTGGAACGCTGGAATGTTCTTCTGGCGCGTCTCCACCTTCCTCGACTTACTTAAATCTTTCCTGCCCGCCACGCACGCGGCCCTGACCGAACTTGCTGCAACGATCGGCACCCGCAAATACCCTGCCGCTCTGAAGCGCATTTACCCACGCCTCGAAAACATTTCGGTCGATTACGCCATCGTCGAACCCGCAGCACAATCTTCGGGCTGGCAGACCGCACCGTCCGGCGCCCCGCCGCGCGTCTCCGTAATCCCCGCCGACATCGGCTGGAGCGACATCGGCTCCTGGGACGCCGTCTACCAGCTGCTGGCCAAACCCGGTGCCAACTTCTCCGCCGGCCCCGCTCTCGCTCTCGACGCCCAGGGAAATTTCCTCTGGTCCCCCCAAAAATTCGTCGCCGCTCTCGGCGTTCACGACATCGTCCTGGTCGAAACCGACGACGCCATCCTCATCTGCCCCCGCGACCGTTCCCAGGACGTCGCTCAGATCGTCAAAGCACTCGAAGCCGAAAGACGTAAATCTCTCCTCTAAGCATCTAGCCCCACAGCCCGCCACCACTCTTCACTGCACCAATTTGGCATGTTCACCTCTCGTCGCCCGCGAACCCGCCTTTCCCCACCCGCACCGCATCGCTTATACTTTTCGTCGATGAACAAAATCATATTTGGCACCGACGGCTGGCGCGCCATCATCGCCGAAGATTTCACCTTCGAGAACGTGCGCACCGTGGCCCACGCCATCGCCCGTTACGTCGTGCGCGCCGAAAAACCCGGCGCCGAAGTTCTCGTAGGCTATGACACCCGTTTCGGATCCGACCGTTTCGCTCGCGCCGCCGCCGAAGTTCTCGCCGCCGCAGGAATTCCCGTCTGCCTTTCCGCGTCAGCCGCCCCGACACCCGCGCTTTCGTTGCTCGTCACCCTGCGCAAAGCCGCCGGAGGCATTCAAATCACCGCCAGCCACAATCCGTTTCAGTGGAATGGCATGAAGTACAAAGCCAGTTACGGCAGCTCCGCCTCGCCCGCCATCGTCGCCCAGATCGAAACCGAGCTCGCCCGCGTCCTGCGCGAAGGCGTTCCGGCGCTTCCGCCGCAGCCCAATCGCATCCAGTCGCTCGATCTTCGTGCACCATACCTTGAAGCCCTCACCGGCCTCGTTGACTGGGATCGCATCCGCGCCGCGAATTTTCGTTTTGTGGTCGACCCCATGCACGGCGCCGGCAGCGGCCTGCTCTCCGGTCTTTTCCGCCGCCACGGAATCGCCTGCGAAGAAATTCGCGCGAATCGCGACCCGCTTTTCGGCGGCGTGAATCCCGAACCGATCGAGCCGCACATCGCTGCTCTGCGTGAAGCCGTCGTCAAAGGCAAATACGACGCCGGATTTTGCCTCGATGGCGACGCCGACCGCATCGGCGCCATCGATCGCGACGGCTCCTTCATCAATCCGCACCAGATTTTCTCCATCCTGCTATGGCACCTTGCCGGCACCCGCCAGATCTCCGGAGAAGTCGCCAAAACTTTCTCCACTACCAAAATGATCGACAAGATCGCTGCGAAATTCGGCCGCAAAGTCTGGGAAACGTCTATCGGCTTCAAATATATTTGCGACCGCATGCTCGAAAGCGACATTCTTCTCGGCGGCGAAGAAAGCGGCGGCATCGGCACCAAACTCTACCTGCCCGAACGCGACGCCTCGGTGAACGCCCTGCTGCTCGCCGAAGTGATGGCCTGGCACGGCCAGAGCCTCGGCGAACTCGTCGCCATGCTCCAAAAAGAGTTTGGCGAGCACCACTACGGCCGCATCGACCTCATCACCAAGAACGGCCAAAAAGAAAAAGCTCTCAGTTATTTCGCCGATCCCAAAGTTACCTCCATACTCGACTGGCCCGTCACCCGCCGCGAAGACATGGACGGCATCAAACTCTTCATCGCCGATATTGGCTGGGTCATGGTTCGTGCCTCCGGCACCGAAAATATGCTGCGCATTTATTCCGAGACCAACCGGCCGGAAACCACGCGCCGCGCGCTGGATGCCGTCGTATCGATTGTTCAGAAGTTGTAGTACACCGTTCGCAGGGTATGGTTCCGGGCAGGGGCGCCGCGAGAACCGCCAAAAAAGGAGCGCCGCCATGGAAGTCGTAAACTTTGAAGAAAAGCTAAGCCACGTGAAGCAATACTGGAGCCCGAAAATCGTCGGTGAAATCAACGATTCCTACGTAAAAGTCGTTAAGTTCCAAGGTGAATTCGTCTGGCATCATCACGATCACGAAGACGAGATGTTTTTGGTGCTTCAGGGAACTCTGCGCATGCGTTTTCGCGACCGCGAGCAGGTTATCCGCCCCGGTGAATTTATCGTGGTGCCCAAAGGCGTCGAACATATGCCGGTCGCCGACCAGGAAGTCCACGTAGCCCTCTTCGAGCCCAAGACGACTCTGAACACCGGCAACGTGGAAAACGAGCGCACGCTCCACCAGCTGGAACGCATTTGAAACTCGTCACAATTTTTGAAGAGTTACCGGACTTGAACCAAACGTAACTGCACGCTCGGAGTGACTTGATGAAACGCCGTCTCTACACCCTCGATGTTTTCACTACCAAGCCCTTCGCCGGCAATCCGCTCGCGGTCGTCACTGATGGTGACGGCCTTCCCACCAAAAAGATGCAGGCCATCGCCCGCGAAATGAATTTGTCTGAAACCGTTTTCATCCAGCGCCCAACCAACAACCGCGCCCTGGCTCGCCTCCGCATCTTCACCACCACGCAGGAGCTTCCCCTCGCCGGCCATCCGGTCATCGGTACCTGGTTCCTTCTCGCTGAGCTCGGCGTCGTCCCCGCTTCGGAAGGCCGCATCCACATCCTGCAGCAGACCGGCGCCGGAATTCTTCCCGTCGAATTCACCTTTCACAACGGCCGCCCCGTTCTCGTCACCATGACCCAAAAGCCCGCGCGCTTTTCCCGCGCCCCGTTCAGTCGCGCCGCACTCGCCGCCACCCTTGGCCTCAAGCCCAGCGACCTCGTTCCGTCCCTGCCGATCGAATTTGTTTCCACCGGGATTCCCAATTTAATGGTCCCCATCACCCGCCGCGCCGTCCTCGCCAAAATTCAGATGAATATGCGGGCCCTCGCTCAACTCATCGCTCCGCACGGCACCATGGCCTACTGCTTCACCCTCGAGGGCCGCGGTCGCGTTCGTTCCCGCGGCATGTTGCCTTGGGGCATCATGGAGGATCCCGCCACCGGCTCCGCCGCCGGCTCGCTCGGCGCTTACCTGGTCCATCATCACCAGCTCAAGCCCTCCGAGCCTCTGCTGATAACGCAGGGAGTCGAAATGGGCCGCCCCAGCGAAATTCATGTCGAAGTCACCGCAGAGAAAGACAAACTCGTCTCCAAAGTCAGCGGCTCGGCCGTCCGCATCTTCGAAGGCGAAATCGACGCGTAATCCAAATTGTCGTTGAGAGTTTTTTCCAGAAGGATTTACAGCGGTAAGCCACAAGTTACGCCAATATCTGTCACCTCAGCGCAAAAACACAAAACTTGTCATCCTGAACCCGTTTACGGGTGAGGGATCTGCTTTTTACGCTGAGGGAAGGAATCCAATCGCGAAGACAATCAATGCAACGCGGCCTTTGCCCTTAATTCTCCATGCCCTTATACGCCGCGTCCAAAATCCCATTCAAAAACGAAGGCGAATCCGCGGAAGAAAATTTCTTGGCCAGTTCCAGCGCCTCATCCATCACCACTTTCGGAGGCGCCGTCCCGAATTTCAGTTCATAAATCGCCAGCCGCAAAATGCTGCGGTCCACCGCCGCCAGCCGGTCCAGCTTCCAATTTTCGGCCAGCTTTTCGATCACCTTGTCGCTGGCCTCGGCATGGGCGATAGCACCTTCAAACAATTGATCCGCGAATTGTTGCGTCGTGTCCGAGGCGCTGGCCTGCTTCCAGAAATTTTCTTCCACCTGCGCCGGCTTGCGCCGCGTCATATCCCACTCAAACAGCATCTGCAGCGCGAATTCGCGTGACTTCCTGCGCAGAGTCGCCAAATTACCCGCGCCTCGACTTGCGCCGCGCGCCAGCATCCGTCAGCTTCGCGGCACTCCCAGAGCTCGCGGAATTCTTCCCGAGCCTGCGCATCAACTGCCCCATCTCCATCGCGCCCAATCCCGCCTCGTATCCTTTATTCCCGCTCTTCAATCCCGCCCGATCGATGGCCTGCTCCAGCGTGTCGCAAGTCAAAACGCAAAAGATCAGTGGCACGCCGGTGTCCAGCTGCGCCAGCTGCACTCCGCGTGCCGTCTCCGATACCACCACGTCGTAGTGCGAAGTCTCGCCGCGCAAAATACATCCGATGCAAATAATCGCGTCGTACTTACCGCTCACCGCCATCTTCTTCGCCGCCAGCGGTAATTCAAACGACCCCGGCACCTGCACCACTTCGATCTGTTTTTCTTCGGCGCCGCCACGCTCCAGCGCCGCCAGCGCCCCGGCCAACAGCCGGTCGGTGATGAACGCGTTGAACTGGCTGACCACCACGCCGATGCGCAATCCTGCCGCGCTCAACCCGCCCACCGTCTTCGCTGGTTTGAATTTTTCTTTGGCCATCTCTATCGCCCTTCGAACTTCGCCGGCCGCTTCTCCACAAACGCGCCCGTGCCTTCCCGCATATCCTGCGTCGCGCAACACAAACCAAACAACGTCGCCTCCAGATACAATCCCTCTTCCTGCGGCATTTCCATCCCGCGCTCCACCGCTTCCATCGCATACTGCACCGCTATCGGCGCATTCGCGATAATTTTCCTGGCCAACGCTTCCGCCGTCGCCAGCAGTTCGCCCGGCTCGACCACTTTGTTGACCAAGCCAATGCGTAGCGCCTCTTCCGCCGAAATCATCTCGCCGGTCAAAATCAATTCGTGCGCCAGACCCTTGCCCACCAGCCGCGGCAAACGTTGCGACCCGCCATAGCCCGGAATAATTCCCAGCTTCACTTCCGGCTGCCCCAACCGTGCCGTGCGGCTCGCGATCCGCATCGA
This sequence comes from uncultured Acidobacteriota bacterium, assembly GCA_963835025.1. Taxonomy (GTDB): domain Bacteria; phylum Acidobacteriota; class Terriglobia; order Acidiferrales; family UBA7541; genus Palsa-295. Next base: position 9,919 of record CAWIEL010000078.1, on the reverse strand, counting down.
GCAAGCCAGCGCCACTTCGCAACCGCCACCCAACGCGAAACCATTAATCGCCGCGATCGAAGGCTTCCCCATCGTTTCCAGCCGGTGAATGATCGCCTGCCCGGCCAATGTGTACTCGCGCCCGCCCACCGGGGTCTGCTGTGCCAGCTCAGTAATGTCCGCGCCGGCGATAAACGCCTTTTCTCCCGCGCCAGTCAGAATCAGCACGCGCACCGCTGAATCCGCGCGGACCACGTTCAGAATCTCGCCCAGCTCTTCCATCGTCTTGCGGTTCAAAGCGTTCAACACGTTCGGCCGGTTGAACGTGATCCGCGCAATCTGTTCCTTCACATCCAGTAGCAGATTTTCGTAAGCCATATTTTCCCTGTAACAATTGTGCCGCAGGATTTTACCATTGCTGCGCCGCGCATGCCGATTCGTTTCGCCCCGTCTTTCGCCGCGTTTACCCGGTGTTGTGCAGCCCGGCGGCGATCCCGTTGATCGTCGCCCCCAGCGCATAATCCAATTCGTCCGTCGCCCCATTCGCACGCTTCCGCCGCAGCAATTCCACTTGAATCAGACTCATCGCGTCCACATAAGGATTCCGCAACCGGATGGATTGCGAGAGCACCGCATTGCCTTCCAGCAAGTTTTCCTGCCCCGTTACCTGCAACAGCATCTTTCGCGTCCGCTCGAATTCTTCAGCCAGCATTCCAAACACCGTATCGCGCAGCGCTTCATCCTCTACCAGTTCCGTGGCGTACATCTGCGCGATCTCCATATCGGCCTTGGCCATGGCGATCTCCACGTTCCGCACCAGATCCGAAAACAGGGTGAATGACTTCATCATGTCCCGCAGCCGTTTCAGATTTTCCGCGTCCTTCGCCGTGAATTTTTCCAGCGCATAACCCACCCCAAACCACGCCGGCACCGCTTGCCGGCTTTGCATCCACCCAAAGACCCACGGAATCGCTCGCAAGTCCGCCAAGTCATGACTCTGCGATCTCCGCGCCGGCCGCGAACCCATCCGCGCATGCACCAGCTCATTCACTGGAGTTGCCACCTCAAAATATTCCAGCACCTCGCGGTTTTCCGCGATGCTCTTCCGGTAGAACGCAAACGCCTCCGCCGAAAGCTCGTCCATCGTCTCGTCCCACTTGGTATCGTCAACCGGCTTTCGCCCACTCGGCCTGGTCAGCGCTTCGAGCGACGCCGCCACCATCAATTCCAGATTCCACTCGGCCAGCACCGGATCGGAATACTTCCAGTTGAGCACTTCGCCCTGCTCGGTAATCCGAATCTCCCCGGAAAAATCTCCCACCGGTTGAGCCAGAATGGCCCGATGCGTCGGCCCGCCACCACGGCCCACCGTCCCGCCGCGCCCGTGGAAAAGCCGCAGCTTCACGCCACACTCTTTCGCCGTCTGATGCAGCTCGCGATGCGCTTTCTGCAATTCCCACGTGCTGGTGATCATTCCGCCGTCTTTGTTTGAATCTGAATATCCCAGCATCACTTCCTGCTCGCGATTCCAGGAATCGAGCAGCGGCCCATATTCCGCCGAACGCCACACCTTGCGCATGATCTGCGCCGCCCCACGCAGCGATTCGATCGATTCGAAAAGTGGAACCGGCATAATCCCCGGATCGTCTGCCGAGCCGGCCGCCTGCACTCCGCAAATCTTGGCCAGCGCCAGCCAATCGAAAATATGCCGTTCCGATTCGGTCCCGCTGATCACGTAATACCGGATCGCTTCCGCCGGATACAATTTCTTCAGTTTGGCCGCCATCCGAAACGTTTCGATCACATCCCGGGCCCGCTCTGATTTCACCTCCATGCCGCTTCCCTTTTTGCGCTCTCCGCCGCCGCGATTTCTTCCAGCGCCGCAGCGTGCACCTTGGTGTGCTGCCGCAAATCAAGCGTGTGCAAATGAAACCCAAACGTCCGCACCGTGCGCAGCAACGGATCCACGAACAACTCAGCCAGCCGCTCTCCGTTGTTATCCGCCAGACTGTTCCGGACCAACTCCAAATCGCGCTGCAATTCCGCCGGCGCCTGGTAGGCTCGCGAATTCCGCGACTCATCCCGGCTGTACTGCAGCCGGATCTTCACCAAATCCAGAAATTGGCGCGTCAGCTCCGTTTCCGATATCCATTTTGCTCGCGACGGTTCGTCGCCCATCATGGTCTCGTAGCGTTCCAGGGCGCCGCGCAGCTCCTCCGAACACCTCGCCTGCCGTTCCGAAGAACTCAATTCCTCGATCAACCTTCCGATTTGCTGCAAGTAAAAATCGAGTGCCACGCGCCGCGCCATTTCCAGCGCTTCCGCCGTGGTCTGCGCCGTCACCCGCGGATTCCCGTCGCGATCGCCTCCAATCCACGATCCAAAGTGGATGACCTCGCCGACTTCATCGTTCCTCAATTTCTTTCCGTATACCGCGGCAAACGAACCGGCCATCTCCTCATACAATTTTGGAATCGTCTCGAACAGCGTCATCGGATAGTAGTCCAGCCCCATCCGCACTTCATCAATCACCGCCGGCCGCTTCATGCGTACTTCATCGGTCTGCCACAGCAGCGTGATCTGCGCCAGAATCAAAGCCTCAAGTTCCGCTGCGTCCGCTTCCGGCAAAGGAAGCCGGTCCAAATCCTGCAAGTGCTTCGCGATTCTCCGCCGCGTCATCAACACCGTGCGCCGCGCCACTTCCGTCGGATGCGCCGTAAAAACCGGCACGATTTTCACTTTTTGCAGGGCCGCCAAAGCCTCTTCCACAGAAATTCCAGCGTCCCGCATGCGTAACAGCGTCCCGCGGAACGATCCCGCCAGTGGAGCCTGCTCCACATGCAATTTCGCCGCGCGTCTCCGCCGCTTGCGATGATTCGTCTCTGCCAAGTTGGTCAGCTCAAAATAAATCGCGAACGCCTTGGTCAGCCGATGCGCGTCCGCTAAATTCATCGCGCTGACGATCGCCTGCGCCTCGGCCATCAATCGATTTTCGCAGCCCGCTGCCGGTATCTCCTCGCGCTGCCGAATCAAAAGCCGCCGCAACTGTTCCACGCTCTCCAGTAGCTTTTCGCCGCCCTGCTCCACCAAAACCCGACCCAGCAGCACGCCCAACGAACGCACGTCCCGTCTCAGCGGTGCTTCCTTCTCCGGATTCGCCGTTCCGGCCGTCAGCTCCGCCAGCCGCTGGGCCTGCTCGCTGGCAATCCATAGAGGTTTCATGGCACTCATAATGAAGGCAGGTCTGCGGCAACCACAAGCGGAAGCTCAATTCATCATTTAGTTGGGGAGTGATTCAGAATTTCGATAAGCAATGACGCAAGAATGAAGCAAGAACTGAAGACAGAAATTGGCAATTGCGGCACCGGCTTTCGCCGGCGCCGCGCGAAGTCCTGCAAGTTTTACGCGTTCAAGTTTTCCACAATCACCGCAATTCCCTGCCCGCCGCCAATGCACGCACTAGCCACGCCGTATCGCCCATTTCGCCGCCGCAATTCGTACAAAAGCGTCAGCACCAAACGCGTCCCGCTCGCCGCCAACGGATGCCCCAACGCAATCGCTCCGCCGTTCACATTGGTCTTATCCCGGTTGAGCCCCAACACTTTCTCCACCGCCAAATACTGCGCCGCGAATGCCTCATTCACTTCGATCAGATCCATGTCTGCCAGTTTCAATCCCGCCACCGCCAGCGCCTTCTGAATCGCCGGCACCGGACCAATCCCCATGATCTTCGGCGGCACTCCCGCCGTCGCATAACCCACGATCCGGCCGAGCGGTTTCAATCCGCGTTCTTGCGCGATTTTCGCGTGCGTCACCACCACTGCCGCCGCGCCGTCCACAATTCCGCTGGCATTGCCCGCCGTCACAATTCCATCTTTGCGAAACGCCGGTTTCAATCCTTCCAACACCTCAATCGTGGTATCCGGCCGCCGGTGATCGTCCTCACTCACCGTAATCGTTTTCTTGCCCTTCTTCACTTCCACTGGCGCAATTTCTTTCGTCAGATAACACGCCTTGAACGCCGCATCCGCCGCCTGCTGGCTGCGCAGCGCATACTCGTCCGAAGCCTTGCGCGTAATCCCATGTTCGCTCGCCAGATTTTCCGCCGTCTCCGACATGCTGAATCCGCAGTAAGTATCGTACAGTCCGGACATCAGCGAATCTTCCAGCTTGCCTTCGCCCAGCCGGAATCCCGTCCGCGCTCCGCGAATCACATGCGGGCACTGCGACATATTTTCCATCCCGCCGGCCAGCACCATCCTCGCTTCGCCCAGCAAAATCCTTTGCGCCGCCTGCGTGATCGATTCCATCCCCGAACCGCACAGCCGATTCACCGTCACCGCCGGAGTTTCAATCGGCAGACCCGCCTTCAACCCCACGTGTCGCGCGCCGTACAAAGCGTCCGCACTGGTCTGCATCACGTTCCCGAAAATCACGTGGTCGAATTCCTCCGGCGACACGCCCGCCCGCCGGATTGCTTCCTTCCCCGCCACCGCGCCCAATTCCAAAGCGTTCGTCTCGTCGAACGCCCCCATGTACCGGATCATTGGCGTGCGCGCGCCTTCCAAAATCACCGCATCAGTTACAAACATTTTCCCTCTCGATTGTTTACCGCAGGAATCTTGCAGTTACGCGAAGTTGAAACCTTTCAACCTTTTTACCTTCCAACCTATTTTCGCACGTTCCGGCATCCGCAACCAACTAGCGGCGCAGGCGCGACGCTCACCACCGTGAAGCTCAAGTCTACGGCGTCAGCAACGCCACCAAAGTATCCCCACCCCGATGCCGCGCTTCTTCCAATCCCGTCTCCGCCCGATTGATCCACTCCGTCACCCGGTCTTCCGTCTCGTCGCCAGGTCGCGTGGTGGCCTCCGCCACCACCGCGCTGATCGTCAAATCCGGCGTGCCCCACGAAGGTCGCACCGTAGCCGCCGTCTGCCGTAATTTATCCGCCAGGTTCAACGCGCTGTCGATTCCCGTATCTGGCAGGATAAATACCAACGACCACGCCGTGTACTTCACCGCAATATCCGTCTGCCGCACCGAAGACGACAACGCCCGCGCCAGCTGCTCGATATATTGATCTACCGAACTATCGCCGTGCTGCCGCAACAATTCCCCGCCCTTATCCACGTGCAGCACGATCAACGATATCGGCGTGGCCTGCGCCCGCGCCCGATTCGATTCCACCAGCAGGCAATCGATATACGCTCCGCGGCTCAGCAGTCCGGTCTTTTCATCCGCCACCGCCAGCGATCGCACCAGCGATCGCAGCCGCGTGTGATTCACCGAGAGCACCAACTGGTCGCCCACCGCTTGCAAAAAGAAGCTTTCATTCGCCTTCCACTTCCGTGCTTTCGAATCTCCGATGAGCAGCGCGCCCGATTGCGCCTGCGTCTCCTTGTCGGTCAGCATCACGCCCAACGCCGATTCCAGTCCCACCTCCCGCAAACTTGCCATGCTGGAAGCGTGCAATTCGAATCCGCCCAGCGAATCCGGGGTCACTTGCGATATCAAACCCACCACCTCCGAAATTTTTCCGGCACCCACCGTCGGCACTCCCGGCGAAGAATATTCCGAAGTCAGCTGCATGCCATCGCCCGCCGCACCGACCGCGATCAGGCAGCGCGTTGCCATCAAATGCTTGCCCACTCCCGACGCCGTCGTGGTCAACAGCTCGCGTGGTGTCGCTTGCCGGTACATTAGCCTGTTGATTTCCGCGATCGCCGCCAAGTCCCGGTGCGTTTCCGCCGCAGAAGGCACGGCCGCCGCCGGCATTTCCGGCACCTCAACACGCGGCTGCGGCGCTGGTTGTCTCGACGTCGCATCTGCCGCCGGTCCATTCACCGGAGCCGCCGGAGCCTTGCGCGGCCCTCCCTTCGGCCACCAGTTCGCACGTTCGTACAATGCGCGTAACCGTTCGTTCTTCTCTTCTTCGCCCGGAAATAGTTCCGCGATCCGCTCCAGCCGTTCCACTGCTTTGCTTTGCAGCGAATATTGCAGAAAGATTTCCACCTGCACGATCAAGTCTTCCAGCGCTTGCTGCGCCCGCACCTCTTCCGGCACCGCGGATGCATTCGCGTTCGGCTCTCGCCCCGCCCCGGTAAATCCGTCGGTCCTCGTCGAAAACGAAGCCGCCTTGGCCGCTCGCGCCATAATATTTTGCAGAAACGCCGGATCCGCCTTTCCTTCCAGCTTCGAAATTCGCTCCTGATTCCGGTAATCGTAAGGATCGATATCCACCAGCCGGTCCAGTGATTCACACGCCTGCTTCAATTGCCCGGCCGTCAGATACAAATCAAACAGCCGCACCAGCGCGTCGAAATACTTTGTCTCCCGGTTCAGCTCTTCATACAGTTTCGAAATCACTTCCGCCAAAGGCAGCGAATCCGGATAGGTCGTGGCCAACCGGTCCACCTGCGTCGCGAACTCATTCTCCTTGCGCAGCGCCCGCATCGTTTCTTTGGTCTGAATCATCAACGCCGCGGCCTTGGTATCCTCGTGGACCCGGATATACGCCGCCGCCAGTTCAAAATATTTCGTAAACCCTTCCGGCTTGAGCTTGTAATACGCGTCGAATTCATCCCGGGCTAGGTCGAGTCGCCCGGTGCGCAGCAGCGCCTCGCCATACAGCGCATGAAACGAAAAGTCCTTTTCGGTGGCCGCCATCGGCTCCAGCAGTCTCGCCGCGCTCTCCGCGTCGCCCTTGCGCAGCTTGGCCTCGGCAAAAAGCAGCGTGGCAATTTTGTCCTGAGGAGAAAGCTGGTAGGCCCGCCCGAAACATTCCACCGCCGCGTCCAACGCGTTCGAACCGAGCAACAACTGGCCCGCGCGCAGGAAGCTCCGCGTCGCCAAATCGGTCACATGCATCGATTCAGCCGCTTCGCCCAACACCACGTGCCGCTGCGGATTTTCTGGGTCCAATACCGCCATGCTTTCGTAGCAAGCCAGCTCTTCAATTCCCCGATGCTCTTCGTGAAACAGCGTCGCCGCCCCGGAAAATTGCTCAATGGCTTCCGACGCCCGGTTCTGCTTTTGCAGCAGCGTTCCATAACGCATCAATCGATCAGGGGGTTGAGGAAATTGCCGCAGGAAGCGCAGGAAAATCGCCGAAGCCTTTGCGCCATCGCCGCCTTCCACCAGGCGGTCAAACTGAATCCCATAATATTGCGCGGCCACTGCCGGCTCGTTCAGCCGGGTGTAAATATCCGCCAACGCCTGCAGCGCCTCGCTATTCGCCGGCGCTTCTTCCAATACGGACTGGTACTCCGTCACCGCTTCGCGGAGTTTGTTTTTCTCCAGGCTCTTTCGGGCCCGGTCGAGGTGTTTATTGATGTCCTGAGCCATGGGATGCTTTGTAAAAGGCTGCTTCGTACCAGGGTGCTTGGCAATTGCCGCAGATACCCTTCGCGATTAGTTCGTATCGATCGGGTCGCACGGGCTTGCTGGGAAAGTCCGGCCAGGAATTCGCCGCGCACCAACCACGGCTCCCGATTTCCGTTCGCGGCTTGAATATCCACTATATACCGGTCCACAAGTCGACCTTCAAAAATCAAGCCGCGATGATTCTCAAGATATACGGAGTCCATCCAAAGGAAGGTTTATTCCGAGTAATTCGCCTAATTTGCACCCGCCGCGGTCCGTCCCCGCGCCTCGTTTGGTAAGGACTTGACCGTCGACCGGATCGTCCGTAGCGACAATCCGCTTCGCACCAGTCCCACAAATCCCAAAAAGATGAACGGAATGGTCAGCGCCAGAAACGCAAAAATCGAAAAGCTCGTCGCCGTGGTCTTTTCCACCTGAAATACACTCAGTCCCAGCACGCAGAAAAATTGGTACGACCCCACATTCGCCGGCGCATTGGGCAATGACACGCCCAGATTGATCACCAGCAGCACCACAATCGCCGCCAAAAATGGCAGCTTCAACCCGTAAGCCATCATCATCGCCCACAAACCCAAAACCTGGCAGAACGGCAAAAATAACGATGCCAGCACCGCCGGATAAAAACTCACCGCCGTCCCCATCGAATGCAATCCCAGCAGCGCCCGCATCAAGGGACTGGGCAATCGCCTCGGCCCCTGCCCAAAATCCGGATCCTGCGCCAGCTTCACTTCCAGGTAATAAATTACAATCACCACGATGGCCAGCAGCACCAGCGTCACGATTCCCAGCGTATCCGCTACTTTTCTAAATCGGTTTGGCAGCGGCACCAGCAAGGACACCACGCCCAGCGACGCCGTCGCGATCACCAGGTCTACCAGCCGCTCGACCCCCACTGAACCAAACACTTTTCCCAGCGTGATATCTTCCGAATTGGAAAGCAGATAGCTCCGCAGCAATTCTCCGGGCCGCAGTGGAAAAATCAAATTCGCGAAAAGTCCTGCGTACACCGCGCGAACCGCATGGGAAAGTTTCACCTTCCCAAACGGATGTAGCAGCCACTTCCAGCGCAGCGCCTGCACCCCGTAACTCAGCACATCAAATCCCATCCCCACCAGCACCCACTTCCAATCCACTCGCGCCAGCTCGCGCAACGCCTGCACGATATGAAAATCGTGCAGCACCCACCCCAAGGCCAGCGTCGCCAGCACGTAGCCCACGATCCGCAAAACCTGCGATTTTCTTTCCGGAGCGACGCTTACCGGCACACTCGTACCGCGATCCGCAGCCGGACCTTTTACACCTACCGCTTGAGCTTGAGGATCAGGTTTGGAAATATTGTCCAAGAATTCGTTTCCTGTAGATAATTCGCCACCGGGAGTCACCGCGCCAGCCCGCTGCGCCAAGCGCCAATCACCTCGACCCAGAATCGAGTGTGACGGTCAGCAGGAATGGATGGCCACACTTCGCCTCAATTCCGCCCGAACCCCCGCAAACCCGGTACAGCCTACGACATCCCCTCTCTCCATTCAATAAATGACTACCGGTTTCCGCCTTGAAGTTACCAACCGAGTATCATTGCCCGTAAAAGCTAACACTCACCACAGGTTACCCAGGTTCGCGCACTTTCACCGCTGCTCCGTCTTCGAATACTTCCTTTCGAATTTCGGTATTTCGCTTACGTATGGCAAAATCAGAAGTTCAAAACGCATGCGTGGCGCGCGCAAACGGGCGCTCTTTCTCCCGTCGCTGCCGCCCAAAATACAGATCATGGATCCCCGCTACATTCGCAATTTCTGCATCATTGCGCACATCGACCACGGCAAATCGACCCTGGCCGATCGCCTGCTCGAACTGACTGGCGCACTCAGTCAGCGCGAGATGCAGTCCCAGGTCCTCGACTCCATGGACCTCGAACGCGAACGCGGCATCACCATCAAAGCCAAAAGCATTCGCCTGCATTACAAAGCGAAAGACGGTCACGAGTACCGCCTCAATCTCATCGACACTCCAGGCCACGTCGATTTTTCCTACGAAGTCTCGCGCGCCCTTTCGGCCTGCGAAGGCGCGCTGCTCGTGGTCGATGCCAGCCAGGGCGTCGAAGCCCAAACCGTAGCCAACGCTTTCCTCGCCTCCAAACACAATCTCGAGATTATTCCAGTCATCAATAAGATCGATCTCCCCGCCGCCCGCATCGATTTCGCCAAAGAACAAATCGAAAGCGTCCTGGCCATTCCCGCCGACGATGCTTTGCCCATCAGCGCCAAATCCGGCCTCGGCGTCGAGGACGTTCTCGAAGCCATCGTCCGCCTCGTTCCTCCGCCCAAAGGTTCGGCCGATTCTCCCTTGCGCGCGCTTATTTTCGATTCCTGGTTCGATTCCTATCGCGGCGCTGTCGTCCTCGCGCGTGTCATGGAGGGCCGCATCACGCCCAACATGAAAATTCGCCTCTCCTCCAACAATGAAGTCTACGAAGTGGAAACGCTCGGCGTGCTCACTCCCAAACCAGTAGCCCTGCAGGAACTCGCCGCCGGCGACGTCGGCTTACCAATGCGTA
>CAWIEL010000077.1:0-11957 GCA_963835025.1 uncultured Acidobacteriota bacterium | reverse complement strand
TTTGTCGTACCTGCTCGACTAAGTACGAATGCCGGTGACTTGCCAGGAAATTTTGACGTGGGGCTTGCTGGTGCGAATCACAAATTTTCCATTTTTGATTTCGCGGGCGACGGTAGCTTGGGCCAAGGGGCCGATGGTGGTGAGCTGATAGCGGAAGTCGGCGTTGAGCGCTTCGAACCACGGCGGCATGGTCACCACCGCGTAGCCTCTGGCGTTGGTGACTACGTTGCCGTTGTAAATGTTCATCATGTCTGGCGATTCGACAAAGGAGTGCGAAAGATATTTGCCGCCAGGATCGATGGGATCGTCGATTTTGAAGGAACCGCCCTTTTTGTTCAGCGTGCCGTCGACGGTCAGGTTGCCGAGGACTTCAACATCGCCATTCGGGTTGATGATCATGGTGTCCTGCAAATGGTTGTTCAGGTGTCCCGATGTATTGGCTTGGAACACAATCTGGTCGGTAAAGCCGCCTTGATCAAAGGCCAGGATGCGCGAGCCGGGGTTGTAGTTCGCACCGTAGACCGGCGCGGAAGTATTGAAGTCAATGGAGACGTGCGATTGCGCGCCGCCGGCCGTGTTAGTCAGGGTCAGGATCGGATTCGGCGGTAAGCCGAGGGTGGTGTTGGCGGTCGGCGAGCTTAATTCGAGCATCGATCCCGGGGCCGAGGTGCCGATGCCGACGTTCACGGCGAAAGAGTTGGTGCCGCCCAGGATAAGACTGTTGCTGGCGGCGACGGTGGCTTGCGCGCCGATGGCTGTTGCGTTGGTCAAATTGTTGACCAGCGCGTCCGGACTCGACGCCGACGAAAGTGTTGTTGGTCCCAGTGGTGTTGGACTGCCCGGCGAAGGCGCCCAGACCGGTGTTGTTCATGGCGGTGGTATTGGTCAGCGCGTTATCGCCGAAAGCCGAGTTGTTGTTCGCCGTCTGATTGCTGGCCAGGCTGAAGACGCCCAACGCGGTATTACCCACGCCAGTCGTTAGGTTCTCAGCGGCCTGAAGTAGCCGACGGCGGTGTTATACGTCGAGGTGCGTTTCCGAGCCGCCGCCGCCCGCGTTGGGCCCAAGAACGTATTGGTAATGGTAGCCGTAATTGGCGATGAAGGGCTGATCGCCGACGATGAGAACCGAACTGGAACCGGCGCTATTCGGCGCAAAGATCGGACCGGTCAGAGTGAGCGACGGGAAAGTTTGGCCCGAAGCAAAGGTCACAATTCCGGTACTGCTCCACGAAAATCCGGTGTTCATAAATTCCGAGCCGCCGTTGGGGATGAAAAACAGATCGAGATTGGCTGAAGGATTGGCCGTGTTGTTGTTCAGAGGCTCGGCGCGGAATCCAAACGACTTGCGTGGTCGAAGCCTTGGTGCTGCTGTTGTAAGACGAAGACTGAAACTGGAATGAGTGCGATTCGTATCCGGACGGAGCGGTCGCGTCGTGGCCGGGAGGCAACTGAAATGATCCACGGAAAATGCTGTTGCCATTCACGTCCAGCGTTTCGGTCGGCGTCGTGGTGCCGATGCCGATTTTTCCGCCGGTCTGATACATCAGGGAATTGCCCAGCGCCGAGTGCCGAAGTCCACAGCGGAACGAAATTCGTGGTCCCGCTTCCTGTCGGCGTAGCCTGCGGAATCGCCGCTGGCGGCGAAGCTACGGCTAGCCTGACCTGAGGTTTCCGCCGGCGCCGAAAATCGTCGTCGAATTGGGTCCGATGATCGCGCCGCCAAACTCTCGTTGTCACGTACGCCGAAGCCGGCAAGCCGCCGAGCGTCTGCGCGTCGCCTGCCTTTAGCGCGTACGGAACGCTGGCCAGCAACAAGCGCGGCATCTCCTGCTGACGCGCGACCGTAACGCCCAGCCAGCGTGATTGCCCGGTGCCGAAAAGTTCGCACCGGCACGCCGGCGGAACTCGCCGCGCCCAGCAGCACGCTGAAATGCCCGCCGCCATCGGCCATCACGTTTTGCGTTTCACTCCATAGCGCCGCGCCGCCTTCCTGCTCGGCGTAAATCGCAAACGTCACGCTAACGACGCCCGCCACAGGCCGCGCCGCTGCGTCCTTCAATACGCCGCTGAACTGCACTAGATGCGGCACCGGCTCTTGCTCCGCGACGATCGGCGCCGTAACCCGCGCCGTACTCCGCGCGCTCTCCGCGCTCTGCGCCAGCGCCGCCGGCGCAGCTCCACAAAATAATCCCAGCACGACCACGAACAGGATCGCAACGTTCTTCATAAATTCTCCCAAGGTTTGCAAATGGATGGAACGGGGCCCAATCGCTGCAGGTACGTGCAGAGGAGCAAACCGCAGAACGCCGGAAGGGTCAAGAAAATTCACGGGGAATCCGCAGCAGGGCAGTACCAGAACTACCGAAACGCCATCTTCGCGCAACGTGATTCGCACGGACTCATCCGAGCGATCCGCAACCGGGGTCGAACACACACCGCACTCCAAGGTAGGCTGGCGCATCATCGGCGCCGGCCAATGGATCAATCGCGTCAGCGTCCACGGCTCACGGCGGTATCCGGCGATTTACTTCTTCACGCACATCGCGAAAAATAAAACCGCTGTTTATAACGCCGGTTATACGTAGCATCGAATAAACCTGATAAATAAAGGCTCTGCGCGCTTTTCATCCTGTGGTAGGGTACCGCCATCGTTTTTCGTTCTGTTTGCTCAGGGACGCGTCCCCGCGACCCTAAACGAAATTTTCTGTGCCCGAGGCTTACTATCGCTCTACCCCGACGCGCCCAAAGTGTTTTCGTCCGCGTCGCGCCGCGCTTTGCCGCGCTCGACGCAAAAATTCAACCGCCGTTGAATTAGTCAACTCCTGCGGTGGCGCGCGGTTTTGCTATGTGCTTTAGAAGGGAAGCGAAAGGCCGCTGCAGCGCGATTCGCGGTTTGGTTTCAGGTTTGCATCACCTTTACGCAGGTTTCTTTTTTACGAATTTGCAGCATTCGGGCTCCAGGCGCAGTTCCCGCACCCGAAAACTCTAGAAGCAATTGAGAGGCTCGGCCATGACTCAATATCGGTGCATCTGGAAATTGGTGTTTGCACTTGTCGCGGTTTTCGCCGCAATCCTTCCCGTTCGCGCGCAGCAGGTTTTGCTTAACGCCGACGCGCAGTTGAACAGCGCGTCGCCCACAACGAATTACGGCGCGGCGATGTCGCTCGCGGTGAATTCCACCAATTCGGTGGTGCTGCGCTACGACCTCACCGATATTTTGCCCACGGGCGTCACTTCCTCGCAGGTGGTAAAGGCGCGGTTGATCATTTTTCCTGATAGCGTCACTACCAAAGGCCCGTTCAACGTCTACGCGCTGACCAGCGCCTTTGCCGAAGGCACGGTCACCTACGCCACGCGCCCAACGGTTTCGACCACGGTTGCCGGCAGCGCCACCATTTCCGGCGCGTACGATCCGATTCAAATCCAGCTCACCTCGACGGTGCAAGGCTGGATCACCAATCCTTCCAGCAATCACGGCCTGGAAATTGTCGCGAGCGGCTCGACCAGTTTCGCCATCGATAGCAAAGAAAACACCGGCACCAGCCATCCGGCGATTTTGCAAATCGATCTCTCCGGCCCGGCCGGCGCCACCGGTCCCAGCGGCCCGCAAGGTCCGGCGGGTCCCAAAGGGGCCACCGGTGCGACGGGACCAGCGGGCCCGCAAGGTCCGGCCGGCACCCTAACTTTGCCGTTCGCCGGCAGCGCCTCGACCGACGAGTACGCATTCGAAGTGATCAATTCCGGCGCTGGCAGCGGACTCGCCGCGTTTGGCGGCGCCACCGTTCCCGGAGGAGCTTTTCTGGGAGGCTACGGAGCCTTCATCGAAGGCGGAGCGAGTGCTGGGCCGAACGGCACCAATTCCTCCGGGGGCCTCGGGATCGAGGTTATTGGTGGAAACGGCTACAACGACGGAATGGGCGTGAGCGAGCCTGGCGGCGCCGGCGCTTACCTTATTGGCGGCGATAACGGCGGCTATGGCGCGGTGGCCTACGGCTCCAGCGGTCCCGGGGGAGTAGGCTTCGAGTCCTACCCGGGCGATGACGGAGGCTATGCCGCGGAACTTTTTGGCAACGTCTACGTCGGCGGCACGCTATCCAAGGCGGGCGGCTCGTTCAAAATCGATCATCCCCTGGATCCCGAAAATAAGTATCTCTCGCATTCCTTCGTCGAATCGCCGGACATGATGAACATCTATAACGGCAATGTGGTCACCGATGGCAGCGGCTACGCGACGGTCACCATGCCGGACTGGTTCGAAGCGCTCAACACTGATTTCCGCTATCAACTCACGGTCATCGGCCCGCAATTTGCCCAGGCCATCGTGTCTTCGGAAATGGTCGCCAACCACTTCACCATCCGCACCGATCATCCGGGCGTAAAAGTCTCCTGGATGGTCACCGGAATTCGGCAAGACGCGTGGGCCAACGCCAACCGCAATCCGGTCGAGCAAGAGAAGACCGCACCTGAAAAGGGCCATTACCTGCATCCCGAGCTTTTCGGCCACAAGGAAGAACTGGCCATCGGCGCGCTGGAACGCCCGGCGCACTCCCAAGCAAGGCAGCAATAGTCCGCTGGTCGAAATTGTGGGTCGCAGCTTGACGAAAAATGTTCGAGTGAAAATTTCAGTTCCCGAGGGGTTACCAATATGATCCGGTCCAAAGTTCTGAAGATTGTTTTTGCGGTGGTTATTTTATGCGGTGCGCTCGCGTTCGCGCTTCCCGCGCGCGCGCAGCAAGTGCTGCTCAATGCCGACGCGCAGATCAACAGCGCCGCGCCCACCACCAACTATGGCGCGGCGACGTCGCTCACCGTGAACTCCACCAATTCGGTGCTGCTGCGTTACGACCTCACCGACATTTTGCCCACCGGCGTCACGTCCTCGCAGGTCGCCAAAGCGCGGCTGATTATTTTTCCCAACAGCGTCACCACCAAAGGGCCGTTCAGCGTCTACGCCCTCACCGGCTCGTTCGGCGAAGGCACGGTCACCTACGCCACCAAGCCGGGCATCGCCGCTTCCGCCGCCGGCACCGCGACCATTTCCGGCGCGTACGATCCGATCCAGATTCAGATGACCTCGACGGTGCAGGGCTGGATCGCCAATCCCTCCACCAATCACGGCCTGGAAATTCTGGCCACCGGCACCACCAATTTCGCCATCGACAGCAAAGAAAATACCGGCACCAGTCATCCGGCGATTTTGCAAATCGATCTCACCGGACCGGCCGGCGCTCCAGGACCGATGGGTCCGCAAGGCGTGCAAGGTCCCGTGGGACCGAAGGGCGCAACCGGCGCCACCGGCCCGCAAGGTCCAGCCGGAACGATCGCCATACCGTTCGCGGGGACCGGAGTCGCCAATTCGATGGCGGCTTTTTCGGCGACGAACACCGGCGTGTCCGGAGGCACCCTTCCGTACACTCCCGACGGGATCGCCGGCGTCGGCGGCCCCTCCGGCACGGGCGGCTTCAGCTCCGGCGGCAACGGCGTAACCGGCACCGGAGGCAACGGCAGCGACACCAGCTCTACCGTGACCTATGGCGGTAACGGTGTCGTGGGCTACGGCGGAGCCGGAAATCCCAGCTACATGAATAACGCCGGCGGCTACGGCGGCGAATTCCATGGCGGAGATTCCGGCGGCGGCACCAACGGTTTCGGCGGTGACGGCGTGGTCAGCTACGGCGGCAATCCGAATGGAATAGGCCTCTACGTCTACTCGGCTGGAGAATCGACCGCGAATACTGCCGCGGTCTTTATCGGCGCCGTCGACGTGTATGGCGCGCTGTATAAATCATCCGGCGCATTCAAGATCGATCACCCGGTCGACCCCGAAAATAAATATCTGATCCATTCCTTCGTGGAATCGCCGGACATGAAGAACGTTTACGACGGCGTGGTCACCACCGACGGCACCGGTTACGCCACGGTCGCGTTGCCGTATTGGTTCGAAGCGCTCAATCGCGATTTTCGTTATCAGCTCACAGTGATGGGCCCGCAATTCGCCCAAGCCATCGTCGCTTCCGAAATGGTCGCGAACCATTTCACCATTCGCACCGACCATCCCGGCGTAAAAGTTTCCTGGCAAGTGACCGGCATTCGCCAGGACGCCTGGGCCAACGCCCACCGCCTGCCCACCGAAGTGGAAAAAAGCGAAAAAGAAAAAGGCCACTACATTCATCCCGAGCTGTTCGGCCACCCGGGCGAACCTTCGGCGCAGGAAATGGAACATCCGGTCGCGCGGCGTTCCGCACCGCCGGCGCAATAAAAAACGCACCCAAACAATCGCGTAGCCTCCGCCACCGCCGTACGACCAGCCTACCTTGGAGTGCGGCGGCTTGCCGCCGCCTTGCCACGCAAGCTTACGCCGAGGTGCGAATAGGGTTCAAAACTCGGCGGACCAGAACGCCGCGCACCGTTGGCCTAGCATCTGCCTTTGACCAACGCCACGTCACCACTGGACATCTGCGGCATCTTTACCGCCCAGTTTTAACCCCAAAACCGCCGCCAGCCCTAGCGTGACTCCGCAAAGGCGGCGGCAAGCCGCCGCACTCCAAGGCAAGCTGGCGCATCATCGACCCTCGCCATGGGATCGATCGCGACGGAGTCTTAGCCTTTGTTTCCCGCTTAGTCCTCCGACGGGAAAATGCCATTCAAGCAAATGGAATAGGCCATTCCGTTTGGCGCAGCCTTGGTCAGATTCGGCACCGCGAAGTTGGTCAGGCCGTCCCCACCGAACCTATTACCAATCAGAGTGAACAGCGCGGTGTTGTTTTGGATCGGGAGGATCGAACCATCCGCCAGAATGGCATTGCCGGGCGCCTTGTACTGATTCACCGACAGGATGATGTCGCCGATGTTGCAGGTCTGAGGAATTTTGAAACCATCGGGGAGAAGTTTGATGCTGGTGCCCAGAACCGTGGAAAAATCGGTCAGCACCTGGGGAATTGTACCGGCCGGTCCTTGCGGCCCCTGCGGTCCGGTGGGGCCCGTAGGTCCTTGCGGACCCGTCGCACCCTGCGCACCTGGCAAACCCTGCGGCCCTGCCGGCCCGACGGGACCGGTCAGATCAACCAACAAAATTGCCGGATGGCTGGTCGCCGCATTCTCTTTGCTATCGAGCGCGAAATTCGTCCCGCCTACGGCCACCAGTTCCAAGCCGTGATTGTTGCCGGGGTTCTGGACCCAGTCGCGCACCACGGTGGTCACACTGATTTCGATGTAATTCATGTTGCCGGCCACCGCGCCGCTGGCCGTCGGCGAAGCAGCGATCGCCGGCTTGGTCGCATAGGTGACGCTCTTCTCGCCCCAGCCCGCCGACACTTCGAAAATATTAAAATTTCCCATGGTGGTCACCGAGTCGGGAAAAAGAATCAGACGCGCCCGCGAGACCTGCGCCCCGGTTACGTTCTCCGGCAAAATATCGGCCAAGTCGTAGCGCAACAAAACCGAAGTAGTGGAATTGACGCTGAGCGCCGGGATCGAACCGTAATTCGTGGTCGGCGATGCGCTGTTGATCTGCGTATCCCCAGTGAGCAAAACTTGCTGCGCCCGCGCTGAACCAGCAACCAGCAAAATCGAACATACCAACATAAACACACACACACGGCCGAGTTTCATGGAAGCATCCTTGGATGGTAAGAGTGAATTGCGCTGGCATTCCGGGCTGGGGAAACCACTGCCAGATGTGGCGAGAAACTATCACAGCGCGCGCCACCGAGTCATCAACCTTGATTGTAAATAGCAACGCAGCAGTACCGGAACTAACCCAGTCGTGCCTTGAGCCGCCGCTGCGCCAGCCGCGCCGCCCACGCCGCAATGAAGCCGCACGCGACAAAATGCGCCGCGCCCAATCCGTCTCTTGACCTCGCGCTCAGGAATTTATATTGTGTGCGCGTATTTGGTTGGCCGCTCTTTCCTCTACTCCGGTTCGGCTTCAACCCCGTGCGCGTAGCGCGCGAAGTAGCACTTCGAGATTCGTGGAATTTTTTCCGCGCCAGGTGGTTTGCGCTAAGTTTTCATTCAGGAGCCTCACATGATAGCCATCACTCTTCGAAAAATTTTCGCGCTGGCGACCTGCTCGTCGCTGTTGCTGCTCGGCGTACCGCTTTCCACTGCCGAAGCCTTCCAGGACCAAAACTCCCAGCCGAACCAGCAATCGAACGCGCAGCCGCAAGATCAAAACTCGCAGCAATCCTCCGACGACGAATCGCAGCCGACCGACACCAACTCCAACGCGCCGGTCGCCGCGCCGCTCAGCGCCGACCAACTCGACGCCCTGGTCGCGCCCATCGCGCTTTACCCCGACAATCTCGTCGCCCAAATTCTCGCGGCTTCTACTTTTCCGGATCAGGTGGCCATCGCCGACTACTGGGTTTCGCAAAATAAAAATCTCACCGGCTCGGCGCTCGGTGACGCGGTGAACAATCAAACCTGGGACCCCAGCGTGAAAGCGCTCACCCAATTTCCCGACGTGCTCGACAACATGGCCAAAAATCTGGCGTGGACTTCCAGCCTGGGCCAGGCTTTCCACGATCAGCAATCGGACGTGATGCAAGCGGTGCAGGTCATGCGCCAGAAGGCGCAAGCCGCGGGAAATCTGAAATCCACTCCGCAGGTGCAAGTCACGCAACCCGCGCCGCAAACCATCGTCATTCAACCGGCGAATCCGCAAGTGGTGTACGTCCCGGTCTACAATCCCGCGGTTGTTTACGGCGTGCCGTACGTCGTGCCCTATTGGACTCCGCCGCCGGTCACGTACATCGGCGCAGGAATTTCATTCGGCATCGGAATTGGCATTGGCGTTGGTTGGGGCGGCGGCTGCTGGGGCTGCGGACATCCCTGGGGCTGGGGCGGCTGGGGCATGAACTGGGGCGGCGGCTGGGGTGGCGGCGGCAACACCACCATCATTTATAACCACAACACCTACATCAGCAACCGCAGCTGGCACGGCGGCTACTACAACAATTATCACTCCTGGACCAATCGCACCGTCCCCAATGGCGGACGCAATGGCAATCACGGCCTGATCGGTGGAAATGGCGGAGTCGAACACACCGGCGACCGTTACCAGCCGAATGGTGGCCGTAACGGCGATCACGGTTTGATCGGTGGCAACGGCGGCGTGCAGCATCAACCGAATGGCGGACGCAACGGCGATCACGGCCTGATCGGCGGCAATGGCGGGGTGCAACATCAGCCCGACGGCGGACGCAATGGCGACCGCGGATTAATTGGCGGCAATGGCGGCGTGCAGCGCGACCAGCACCAGACCGGCTTCAACGACAACAACAATCGTTCGACCAACGATTGGCGCAATCAGAACAACAATCGCTGGGGCGGCGACGGTTACAACGCCCGCGCCGAAAGCAGCCGCGGACGCACCAGCATGCGCCAACCCGTCCAGCACCGCGCGCCGCAAGAACACTTCTCCGCCCCCCGCGGCGGTTTCGGCGGCGGCGGCGAACGCGGCGGTGGCGGCGGCCGACGGCGGTAGTCGCTGACCGTCGGGCGCTGGAAAAAATCAAAGTCTACGCGCTGTGAAGATTCCGGCGCGCAGCACAAATTGAAAGGAGAATCATCATGAAATCGGAACGAGCCGGGAAGTGGACCAGCCATCTTTTCAGTGGCGTGATCGTGGCGGCCTTAGCGTGCAGCACCATCGGTTGCGGCAGCGCCACCAAACCCACCGCCACTGAAAACACCGCCGCCACTCCCGCCGCCTATGACAAACCCGCCGACGCCGCCAGCGCCCTGCAATCCGCCGTGCGCGCCAAAGACGACGCCGCGCTAACCCGCGTCCTCGGCGCCAAATCCGTCGCTGCCCTGAAATCCGGTGACGCCACCGTGGACCAGGCCGCGCTCGACAGTTTCGCCAAAAAATACGACCAGATGAATCGCTGGGTTCCGATGACCAACGGCAGCCAGATCCTCTACATCGGCGCCGACAACTACGCCTTTCCCATTCCGCTGGTGAAAAATGCCGCCGGCAAATGGGAATTCGATCCCGCCGCGGGCCAGGAAGAAATCACCGCGCGCGAAATCGGCCGCAACGAACTGCTCACCATCGACGCGCTGCAAGCCTTCGCCGCCGCCGAAGAACTCTACGCCCAGAAAGCGCACGATGGAAATCCGGCGCATCTCTACACCCAGATCATCGTCAGCGATTCCGGCAAGCAAAACGGTTTGTACTGGACCACCGCCGCCACCGAACCCGCCAGCCCGCTGGGCAATCTGAACGATTTCGCGGTCAGCCCGATTTCTCCGCTCGGCCCGGGCGAGCCGCAAGTTCTCGACGGCTACGCCATCCGCATCCTCGCCGCGCAAGGCGACAAGGCCCCCGGCGGCGCGAAGAGTTACGTGGTCAACGGCAAAATGACCGGCGGCTACGCCTTCATCGCCACCCCGGTGAAATACAAAGTCACCGGCATCAAAACTTTCATCGTCGGCAAAGACGCGGTGATCTACCAGCACGACCTGGGCGCCGACACCGCCACCAAAGCCGCCGCCATAAAAGAGTACAACCCCACCCCAGAATGGAAAGAAGTGCAGTAGACCGCGAAAGCCACGCGTACCCAGTACCACCGACCCGCCACCAGCCTACCTTGGAGTGCGGCGGCTTGCCGCCGCCTTTACAAAGCCGCCCGTTCCACCACTCGATCCAGCGCGAAGCGCCGACACAATTTTTTACGTGACCCAAAACCCGCCGTCATTCTGAGGAGCGCCGGTGGCGACGAAGAATCTCATCCATGCTCCCGCGTCGGGATCACGACGACGACCACGACCACGCGCTCGACGTTGTGGCCGGCGCGGAACCATACGGGATTAGATCCTTCGCTACGCTCAGAATGACGCTGCGGTAATAATCACGCCAAGCTGGCGAAACCTTTGATAAGCTCGCGCGACTAACCAAGCCGTGATGCCCGGCGTGGGGCGAAAAGAAAGCTCTTGACGTTTCGCTTTTTCTTCGCCTAAGATGCGCCTGCATCGCAACTCTCATCCTACCGAAGGAGACCTACCATGAATATCGGCCAATCCTTGCTCCCCGAATTTGACGCTGAAATGCAGAACACCCGCAAAGTTCTCGACCTGCTCCCCGACGCGAAATGGTCCTGGAAGCCCGCCGAAAAATCCGGCACGGTCGGCTGGTACGCCCAACACATCGCCACGCTCCCGGGCTGGAGCACCATGACCCTGAACACCACCGAATTTGACTACGCTCCGGTGGGCGGCGCCAGCTGGGAACCGCCGAAAGTGGAAAATCGCGCCGACGCCCTGAAAATTTTCGACAAGGAATCCGCCGAAGCCCGCGCCGCGCTGGCCAAAGTGAGCGACGCCGATCTGATGGCCAACTGGACGCTGAAGGCCGGCGGCCACGACATATTTTCCATGCCGCGCGTCGCCGTCCTGCGCACCGTGGTCATGAATCACCTGATCCACCATCGCGGCCAACTCACCGTCTATCTGCGCCTGCTCGGCGTCCCAGTCCCCGGCCTCTACGGCCCCAGCGGCGACGAAGGCGAGATGAAGGCCTCGGCGTAAACCATCGTCGCGCCGTCATTCTGAGGAGCGCTTTTCGCGACGAAGAATCTCATCCATGCTCCCGCGCCAAGCTCACTACGACGACCCTAGTCTCGACGTAATGGCTGCGCCTCCGCGAACTGGATGAGATTCTTCGCTTGGCTCAGAATGACGATGCGGTGACAATCACGCCGCTCGCAGACGCGAAGCGCGCCGCCCACACCGGACTGTCCCGCGAGCGTTCTCGCCTGCAGCGTCGCCCAGCCCACTGTAGAGTGCGGTGGCTCTGCCACCGCTTTCCCGAAATTAAGCGCCACCGCAGACGCGTCAAGCGCGAAGCGCAGGCGCCAAACCCTCCGCGCGTATCCGGTACTTTCTTGCCCGGACTTTGACCACAATCGATCCCGGCCATGGGATCAACCGCGAACGCCGGGTGGCCCACCTCG
>CAWIEL010000076.1:0-3704 GCA_963835025.1 uncultured Acidobacteriota bacterium | reverse complement strand
CCGCCGACTGCCGCATCGCGTCATGCGAAGGCTACCCTTCTTCGACGAGCAAAAAAAACGCGTTTGCGTAGTCACTTATCGGCATAGTGGCGAGCGGTTGTTCGAAAATTCGCCTCCGCCCCACACCAAACTTAAACATTTTATGAATTTATTTTGGGCATCGTGCGAAATTATGACAGGCCCGGCGTTTCGAAATTCGCGTAAAGATTCAAAACCTTGCGGCTTTGCGCGAAAATCGCTGCCCTGTTGGGCAGAACGCCAAGTTGTTTTTGCCGGCATCGGAGCTGAATTATTTTTGTTGCGGGAAATGGGGCTTGATGTATCTCTTAGATCGTTCGGGCGCCCACGGCTCTTGAGACCGGCGCGGTTTAAGGATCGGGGCGGACGTGCAAATCGGCGGCGGTGTGCGCGTTGGCGACGCTTTCCAAGCAATCATTAAATTCGAACCTCATAGCAATATAGGGATAGATAGTTCTGTATCGAAATTTCTCAAGGCGAGGCGCTTTAATTCGCGTTCGTTTAAAAAAGAGAGATACGTAGCAGACAGTCAGACGGCGCCGAAGCGAAGCACGGAGCGGGGTGGAGTGAGCGGGCGGCGCGGATGGCGTAACGGCTGAAATTTTTTGGTTTTCAGGCGTCGCCGGTTATCATGGTTTCGAATCCCTGCCATGCGCCTTCGTGCTCAACTACGTGATGACCGTTTTTGGTTTCGATGAACCATCCGAAGCCGTAGTCTCCTGAGTTTGGCTTGCCGTTCTTGAGTTTGGCTATGGTCCACATTTGATCGAAGCTTGAGCGCTTTAGAAGTTTTTCGGTATAGAGCGCGGCGTCCCACTTGGCTAGGTCTTGAATTGAAAAATACAGGGCTCCGTCAGCGGTGGTGTTTAGCGTTGGCGAAACCCATTCCTGATTTTTCAGTACGCCTTTGACCAAGCGGTATCCTGCGGAGCGGTTCGGGACGATGTCGGCTTCACTGATGATGCGGGTTGTGCTCATGCCCAGCGGACGGAAGATGCGCTCTTGCAGGAAGTCTCCGTAGAATTCGCCGGTGACTTTGTGGATCACGATTCCCAGCGTTAGATATCCGAGATTGCTGTAGCTCCAATTTGTGCCGGGAGGATAGGCCAGCGGAATGGCCTCGACGATCTTCAGCAAACTTGCCTCGGTGTACTCCTTGCGCATGTCGAAGGTTTTTGGATAGTCGGTGAATCCGGCGGTGTGGCTGAGGAGTTCACGGATTGTGACCTGCTTCCAGGTCGCGGGAGCTTCGGGGAAATATTTCGTCAGCGGATCTTCCAGCCCGATCTTGCCTTCTTCTACCAGCATCATGATTGCGGTAGCGGTGAATTGCTTGCCTACCGACCCGGATTGAAAGATGGTTTCTGGCTTCACGGGAACCTGGAGTTCGACGTTCGCTAATCCGTATCCCTGGGAGCGAATGACCTGGCCGCCGCGCGAGACCAGAAGGGCTAGTCCGGGAATGTGTTGCTTCGCCATTTCCGCGCGGACGTAGTCGTCAACGGCATCTCCCTGGCGGTCGGCGGCACTCATCATCACGGTCATGGACGCTGGCATGGCAAGTAATAAAAACAAGATGGCGAAACAGTGGAACCTCATGGTAGCCTCGGAACGCCCGCCAGTAGGCGTGTTCCGGGGGGCGAGCCGGAATCCTCGAAGTTTGTACAAAGATTGTGCCTCCCGTGGCATGACAGCGCTTACATCGCAGGCGATTGTAGAGTGGACCACCGTGGGCCGCAAGGTTCTTCGCAGTCCACTCAAATTTCAAGAGTCTTGGAATTGGAATAGGTTGGAGCAAGCAGAGCACCTCTTTCAGGAGAGACAAAGGAGACACAAAATGAAGACGATGAGCATTAACAGTAAGACCGGGAACTATTCTCTCGGCCAGTCGATTTTTCTCGCAGCAGCGATTGTGGCTGCCCTTTTCCTCGCGGTGCAGCCCGCAATGGCTCAAGTTAAAACGGTGGATTTCGATTTGACGGCGAACCCGAAGTTTGCGGTTTGTCTGGGTGTCGCGGGCGAGGCCGCGCCGACGGCGCACGTAACGGTCGTCCGGGGAAATCTCGCGGACACTTTGACCATTGAGGGGGACAACTTCAGGCCGCACCTGGCCTTCGATATGTTCACGGTGCAGCGCAGCAATCTGCTCTCGACCGGTAAGCCGGATCCGAATTTCACTACGTTCGGGCTCGCCTGGTACCAGACTGACTTAGAAGCGAACGGTGCTGGGCACTTCAAGACAACCATCAAGACAGTCCTGCTTGACCAGATTTTCGGTTTCGATCCGGATGTGTCGCTGGCTCCCACCAACGCCTTCCACGTTGGCTTTTGGTTCAGTAATCCGAATGATGCGAATACGGACGGCTGCACTTTCGATATAACGAAGCCGACTCCGTTCAATGGCGAACATAACGCTGGCCCTCTGGCTATGATTAGTTTGCCTAACAATCAAAGTAAGCTTGGACCGCTCTGTACCAGTCCGAACCTTAAAACCAGTCCGGCGACCTGTAACCCCTAACGCCGAATGCTTCGAATGGGGCGGATTTACATCCGCCCTCGTCTTTAGTTGGATACAACATAGCGTTATGATGGCGCGAAAGAGCGCTTTAGAGTGAGAGGCCGTCCCCGCAGCGGCTCAAGCCGCATTCAAAATAATGCGGTTATCGCAGCGGTAAACCGCTGCGCCACCCAAGAACAACTGCTGGGCTGCCCAAAACAATTGCTGCATCACCCAAAATCGACCCCAATGGTGATTTTTTCCGCGGCTCATGGGAAAGCGATGGAAATCGTGTATAGTTTCGGGCCATGATTACCAGAGTCTTGTCTGGTTACATTGTTGCGATTGCGCTTCTAACTGCTCCCTGCGTATTTGCTCAGGCACCCGAACGCGACGTCCATCGGGAGATCGTGGTTGACGGAACCCGCGAGCCTGCGCCTCGTTTTCATGCCAAGACGCTTGATGGAGAACAATTCACCAACGACTCGACTAAGGGAAAAGTTGTTTTATTCGAGTTTTGGACTACGTGGTGTCCGTATTGCAAGAGTGAAGAAGGGCTGGTTAATGACATCACAACCGAGTTTGCCGACAAGGGACTGGTTGTCCTCGCGGTGGATGTGGCTGAGTCGAAGAAAGTTGTGCAGCAGTATTTGAAGGAGCATCCGCGCAAATGCCGGATTGTGATGACGGGCGACACGAACCTTGCGGCTATGTACGCCGCCAATCGTTATCCCATTTATGTTGTGGTTGATCGCGACGGCAAGATTGTGGATACGCAGCGCGGGTCGGGCGGCGAGAGGCGGCTGCGGAGGTCGCTGGCGCGGGCGGGGCTGGAGTCTAAGGCGTCGGAGTGATTTTGGGATGAGGTGGATACAGAGCTGGGATGAGCGCGGAGACTATAGTGGATGGTTTCGTGGTGGCCCTTTCTCGAAAGGCGCGAGAAGGGGCGCACCCCTTTCTGGCCTTGATCGGCGTTTTAGAATGATCCCAAGTTAACAGCAAGACATCAAAACAGAAAAGGCCGCCTTTCGGCGGCCTTTTGATATTCGAGACGAAGGTTAGTTACTGGCTCCCGCGCTTTGGGCTGCTTGGGGGATGGCTGCGGCTGCGGTGGCGGCTGCGGCTTCGTTCAAGATGCGGTGGTGGATGGTGAAGAGCGCCAGCTCCAGCCGGTCGGAAACGCCGATCT
>CAWIEL010000075.1:0-6306 GCA_963835025.1 uncultured Acidobacteriota bacterium | reverse complement strand
ATCCAAACCAGCCGATCCGCGTCCGGATAGGGCAAGGGAGACAGCAGCAGCCGCTCGACCAGCGTGAAAATGGCGGTGGTCGCGCCCAGGCCCAGAGCCAGAACCAGCACGGCGGCGAAACTGAAGGCGGGAGTCCGGAACAGCATCCGGAAAGCGAACTTAATATCGGAAACCAATTCCCGGAATTATCTCACAAGCCCCATGCGTCAGCTTGGGGCTATTTTTATTTCCGGAAATAACTCCAAGCTGACGTATGGGGCTTCGCTCGGGGAACCGCGAACGTCAGGGAGCGGACAGACGGAGAATAATCGCCCCCCGTTATAATGAAAAATTCCCATGGCCTCCAGCATCGCGGTCGACCCGATCACCAAGTACGAACCCGTCATCGGACTCGAAGTGCACGTCCAGCTCTCGACGCGCACCAAGATTTTCTGCGGCTGCGCCACCAGTTTCGGCGCGCCGCCCAATACCAACGTCTGCCCGGTCTGCCTGGGCCTGCCCGGCGCCCTGCCCGTGCTCAGCCGCCAGGCGGTCGAACTGGGCATTCAAGCCTCGCTGGCGCTGCATTGCACGGTGAATCCGAAGTCGATTTTCGCCCGCAAGAATTATTTTTATCCCGGACCTGCCCAAGGGCTATCAGATCTCGCAATACGATCAGCCGCTGGCCGAGCACGGCTTCGTCGAAATTGAGGTCGACGGCGTAAAGAAGCGCATCGGCATCACCCGCGTCCACATGGAAGACGACGCCGGCAAGAGCATTCACGACGGCTTCAAAGATTCGAGCAAATACACCTATGTCGATCTCAACCGCAGCGGCACGCCGCTGATCGAAATCGTCACCGAACCGGACATCCGCAGCTCCGACGAAGCGTTCGCATTCCTGACGGAGCTGAAGCAGATCCTGCAATACGTGGAAATCTCCAGCTGCGACATGGAAAAAGGCCATCTGCGCTGCGATGCCAACGTCAGCGTGCGCTTGCGCGGCGCGGAAAAATTCGGCACCAAGGCCGAGGTGAAAAATCTCAACTCGTTCCGGTTCCTGAAAATGGCGCTGGATCATGAGATCGAGCGCCAGGTCGACCTGATCGAAACCGGAGGCCGCGTCACGCAGGAAACGCGCCTGTTCAACGTCGAAACCGGCGAGACGGTTTCGATGCGCAGCAAGGAAAACGCGCACGATTATCGTTATTTTCCGGAGCCGGACCTGGTCCCGCTGCGCGTCAGCGAGTCCTGGATGGCGCGCATCCGCGGCGATATGCCGGAACTGCCCGCGGCCCGCCGCCAGCGCTTCATCGAAGCCTACGGGCTGACCGAATACAACGCGCAGGTGCTGACGGCAACGCGCGCGACCAGCGATTATTTCGAAAAAGTCGCCGCGGTTTCGGGCGACGCCCGCGCCGCCGCAAATTGGGTGATGGGCGATCTCGCGGCGCTGTTAAAGGAGCAGGGCAAGGAGATCACCGAATCGCCGGTGAGCGCCGAAAACCTCGGCGGATTGATCAAGCTGATCGCGCAGGGAAAAATCAGCGGCAAAATCGCCAAGGAAATTCTGCCCAAGATGCTCTCCGGCGATACCGCCGACGCGATCGCCGAGCGCGAAGGGCTGCAGCAGATCAGCGACACCGGCGCGCTCGAAAAAATCGTCGACGAAGTGATCGCCGCGAACCCCAAACAGGTGGAGCAGTATCGCGGCGGCAAGCAGGCTGTGATAGGATTCCTTGTCGGCCAGGTGATGAAGGCCAGCCGCGGCCAGGCCGATCCGGCAGCGGTGAATACTCTGCTAAAAGGAAAATTATGATCTGCGTATCCGTGTTGTATCCGCACGCGCCCGGCAAGAGCTTCGATCAAGTCTATTATGAGCAGAAGCACCGCCCTTTGGTGATGGAAAAGCTGGCCGGCGTCATCACACGCTACGAAATTTTGCAGGGATTGTCGGGCTTGGCGCCGGGATCCGAACCGATGTTCGCCTGCACCGGGAATCTTTATTTCAACACCGTAGGCGATTTCCAGCAGGCGATGGCGGCGCATGGCGCGGAGTTGCAGGCGGATATCCCGAACTTCACCGACATCATGCCGGTGTTCCAAATCAGTGAAGCAGTATAACGCAGCCTGACGAGTTTGTGGGGCGGGCTCTCAGCCTGCAGCCGCCTCTTCAGGCGGCTCTTGTGGATCGACGATCAAGCCCGCTGAGAGCCCGCCCCGCACGGATTATTTCGCCGCTTCCGCCGGCGGCGGCTCCTGAACGTCCATCAACTCCACGTCGAAAATCAGCTCGGCTTTTGGTGGAATCTTGCCGCGACCCTTCTCGCCATACGCCAGTTGATAGGGAATGAACAACCGCCTCTTGCCGCCGACGCGCATGCCTTCAAAGCCTGCATCCCAACCCGGGATCACTTTGCGCTTCCCCTGCTCGAACGAAAGCGGCTTCTTCTCGCGCGATGAATCGAACTTGGTGCCGTCCAGCAGCCAGCCTGTATAGTGGACGGAAAACACCTTGCCCGCTTCGGCCGGCTTGCCCGTCCCGACCGCCACATCGACGTAGCGCATGGTGTATTGCGTCTGCATCTTCCCAGGCGCCAGCGGAATCGACGCCGCTATTTTCTCGTGTTTCGCGCAACCCGTCAGCGCGATAAACAGCGCCGCTACGGCGCATCGATTCCCAGGAACGAACATAGTCTTCGCAACATACCACGTGTCCTCAGCACCTTGGGTTGGGCCTCAGCGTGCAATCTGAGCTATTCTGGCTTCGTCTCCATATGATCACCCTCCGCAACATCGAAAAGTACTTCGAACACGGTCCCACGAAAACGTTCGTGCTCCGCCGCATCAACGCAGAGATCAAGGAGGGCGAGTTTGTCTCCATCATGGGACCCTCGGGCGCCGGCAAATCCACGCTGCTCCATCTGATCGGCATGCACGATTCCGCCTGGACCGGCGAGTACACCTTTCTCGACCACCCCATCCACAAGCTGAAGAAGAAGGATCGCGACGAGATCTACAAAAAGTACTTCGGCTTCGTTTTCCAGAGCTACCATCTGCTGGATTCGCTGACGGTCTATGAGAACCTCGACATCCCTCTCTCCTACCGCAACGTGAAAAAGTCCGACCGCGACGGCATCGTCTGCGACGTTCTGGACCGGTTTCAAATGGTCGGCAAGAAGGACCTGTTCCCAAACCAGCTTTCCGGAGGCCAGCAGCAACTTGTGGCCATCGCCCGCGCGATCATCGCCAATCCCAAGGTGATCCTGGCCGACGAACCCACCGGCAACCTCCACTCGAATCAAGCCAAGGAAATCATGGACGTGTTCCAGAAGCTGAACGAGAGCGGAACCACGATCATCCAGGTGACCCACTCCGAAGTCAACGCCGCGCGAGGCCACCGCATCATCAAGATCGTCGACGGCTGGATCACGAACGACTAGCCCATTTTCACAGTTGTTGCCGTAGACATAGGCGTAGGTGGGCTGCACGATCCCCGCTGACGGGATCGGGTTATAACCCCTGGCGTCAGCTTGGGGCTTGTACTTGGAACGTAATACGGTTGTGTGGGGCGGGCTAGCAGCCCGCAGCCGCCTACCAGGCGGCTTTCGGTGTTGAAAACAAGAGCCGCCCAATGGGCGGCTGCAGGTGACAGCCCACCCTACGTTTTTGAACCGGAGTTTTCACACAGACTCGTCAGCCAGGGGATCATCGCATCTTGTAGGGCGGCCAATTTTGGCTGCAGCCGCATTTCATGCGGCTTTTGTGGGTTGTCGAACAAGCCTGCCCGAAGGCAGGCCGCAGCCAAAATTGGCCACCCTACAAGATCACAATGCCGTGTCCGTTTTTACCCCAGGTGTCCCAAACCCGGACACTTTCGCTCCGGTTTCCCCTTCAAACGCAAGGAAATAAGGGGGCCCTTAGCGTGCCTCCTTCCTTGCCTGACTTATGAAGCTGATCCCTATCCTCGCGATTGCTTCACTGGCTGCCGTCGCCAGTCCGATCAACCGGACCAATCTGAAAACCCTGGGGGTTATTCAGGAGGAAACGCGCTGGCACGGGTGGATTCCCGGCGGCCAGATGGTCGAGGTCAACAACATCTACGGCAACGTCCGCGCCGAGCCCGCCAGCGGTGACGAAATTGAGGTGATCGCCATCAAACGCGGCCTCAGCGATCCCGCCCAGGTGACCATCGAAGTGGTGGAGCATAAAGGCGGAGTGACGATCTGCGCCGTCTATCCCGACGCCGATTCCTCCCATCCTTTCGATTGCCGCCCCAGCCACGGCGGAGGTTTCCGCGTCGCGTCCACGTCAGCCGATTCTACGACCCATATTCGCTGGGATAACGGCGGCGGCGGCGACGTGCTGATGAACGACCTGCGCGTCGATTTCGTAGTCCGCCTGCCGAAGCGCCTGCGTTTCATCGGCCGTACAGTGGATGGCGACGTCTCCGCCCACATGCTGGAGCAGGACGTGGAAGCGCACAGCGTCCTGGGCGACGTCCGCGTCGACCTCAGCTCCCGGCCCGGCGCCGAAGTCCATGCGGAAACCGCGCAAGGGCCGCGTCAGCTCGGAATTTCCTCTCTCGATGCGCTACGAATTCCGGCCACGGCATGCTGGCCTCCGGACGCGTCGGCCATTCGCACCGGGTCCTGCGCCTGAAAACGGATGCGGGCGATATTCACCTGGAACGTCCGATGCTGGAGCTGTAGTCCATCAAGAGGTCGGTTTAGATCAGTACAGCAGGGAAAGCGCGGAAATGTTTCGGGAGGTGTTAGAGTGAAGGTATCGAGGAATACACTTCATGCAGGCGCTTCAAATTAGATCGACAAAAGCGAAGCAAATTATCGATCACGCCGAGGTTCTGTTCAAAGCCGAACGAAACACGCTGGACGACAATTTTCAGGAAACGCATTCGTACAGCGCGTTTCACGGCACGACAGACACACAATGCCGGGGCGCTTGTTCCGGCTGAAGCGAAATGTTACTTTGCCCGCAATAAAGATTTGATCGTCGGCTACGCGACGGCTCTTGCAACGGCACACACATCGTTTTCAGAGCCAGCAGACCGGGAGGCGGACGATGTGTTGTCCAATTTTGCCGCTCTGACCGTGGCGGGCAGTCGCTCGGGGTTCCTGGGCCAAGCAAATCTGACGGCAATGAGAACGAGAAGGCCGATCTCACAAGCTCCGCTGGCGGCGAGAGGATTTGAGGGCGAAGCGGGAAAGGCTATGGCTGAAGGTCGCAAGATTCTCGACGTGCAAAGAGTTCAGATGAAAAACAAGCCGCCTACACACGCCGCAGTCTATACCGCAACCGGGCCTAATGCCCGTATCACGATCAACGGTTCCGACCATTCGATAAATGTAACGGTCAGCCCCTCGGATGAGATATTTGGAAGAATCCGTCAGGAACTTGAAAGACTGCCGGATAGCGTGAGCCGTTCAACTTTGATTGCCAGTTTGGCCGAAGTGGAAGAAGCTCGATCACGTACGAGCGCAAGCGAAAAGTACGGCAACTTTGTGTCTCTCGCGGCGAATCACGCCACGGTGTTAACGGCTCTCGGCCCCTCTTTAGTCGCGCTCACGCACTGGCTTTCCACCCTTCCGTGGTAAAGCTTACTAAACCGGCCTCTGGACCGACTTGCGGATAAAATTGAGCGCGAAGGAGCAACTATGTTTTCGCTGGGCCGAACCATTGGAGTGCTACTGTTAGGCGCTGCTCTTCCGTGCGTCGCCCAACGACCCTTGATATACGACGTGACTACGGTCGTCGTCGGTTCGCAAAGGCTGGAAACTGTCTGGGCCTCTGCGGCGGGAAAATGGTCGGACGCTGACGCCAAAGTAGGGATGAATTCAACCGAACTCCACTGCTACAAACGTTTTAGCTTCTGCGAAGTTGCAGAGGCTTCCGCTTTGGATAATTCCGCGTGGGTTAAGCTCACTACTTACGACATTCTGCGATGGGATGCAGTTGAGCTAATCGCTGTCGATAGCTCTCCGATTTGTTTGGTCAATACCCTACGATTTGATTTCGCTGCCAAAAGCGTGAGCCTCAGCACGGCATCGAAGAGCGACACAAAGAATGAGTTTTGCAAAAACTTACCCACAACGCCGACGGCCTTCCTGATCGGAGGCCTTGAAGAGCCAAAAAAAAAAGACAAATAGGCGAACCGCCGAAAGAAACAAACATGTCCTTTTGGGTCGGAACACTGTCGAACTTTTTGGCTAACTTCGCCGCCGGTGTACTGCTCGTGCTGGGGTACGTACTCTTTCAATGGTTTTTGGCGGCAACAGATATTGTCATCAGCTACAATTGGCGATTTGA
>CAWIEL010000074.1:0-6677 GCA_963835025.1 uncultured Acidobacteriota bacterium | reverse complement strand
GTGGACGACGCCATCGTGGTCATCGAAAATGTTCAGCGCCACATCACCGAAGGAATTTCTGAGCCGCACAACGCCGCCTCCATCGCCATGAAAGAAGTCGCCGGCGCGGTGGTAGCCACTTCGCTGGTGCTCGTCGCCGTTTTCGTTCCAGTAGCCTTCTTCCCCGGTACCACAGGAATTTTGTTCCGCCAATTCGCGCTGACCATCGCCTTCTCCGTTTCTATATCCGCCTTCAACGCGCTGACGCTGACGCCCGCGCTCTCCGCGATTTTCCTGGGCCACGAACACATCATCCGCAACAAGTTTTTCGTGGCCTTCAACCGCATGCTGACCGCCTTCACCAACGGCTACCAGCGCATGCTGCGTTTTATTCTGCGTTTCGAATTCGCGGCGGTAATCGTCTTCTTCGGCTTGCTGGGCCTGACCTACTACGTGTACCAACATGTGCCCAAGGGCTTCATCCCCGCGGAGGACGGCGGGTACCTGATCATCGCCGTGCAGGGGCCCCCCGGGGCATCGCTCGAATACACCACCAATATTTGTGGCCAAGTGGAAGCGGTTCTGGCCCAAGTCCCCGAAATGGAGAGCGCATTTTCGGTGGCTGGATTCAGCTTTGCTGGCAGCGCTTCCAATCGCGCCCTGATTTTTGCCAGCCTGAAGGGCTTCGATCAGCGCAAGGGTGAAGAGCACTCCGGCAACGCCATCCTCGACCGCATCCGCGGCCCGCTCTCGGCCATTCGCGGCGCGCAGGTTGTCCCCTTCGCGCCTCCGGCGGTGAATGGCCTGGGCCAATTCGGCGGATTCCAATTCGTCTTGGAAGATCAGCGCGGCTCAACCATTCAAGCGCTCTCCGACGTCACCCAAAAAGTAATTCAGGAAGGAAACAAAAATCCCAACCTCGCCGGGCTCTTCACCAGTTTCAGCGCCAACGATCCCCAGTACGTGCTCACCTTCGATCGCGATAAAGCCAAGGCTCTCGGCGTCTCTCTAAACCAGATCACCGACGCCCTGCAGGTTTACATGGGCTCGGTCTACGTCAACGATTTCGAATTCAACAATCGCGCCTACCGGGTTTACGTCCAGGCCGATAAGCAATTCCGCGCCGAAGCCCGGGACCTCAAGGAATATTACGTTCGCTCCGATCACGGAACCATGGTCCCGCTGGAAAACCTGGTAGTTTTGAAACAGGATGCTTCTCCTCAAGTCATCAGCCACTACAATCTTTTCCGCTACGCTGAAATCGATGGCTCCGCCGCCCCGGGAAAAAGCTCTGGTGAAGCAATTGCCACCATGAACGCGTTGGCCAGTAAAACTCTCCCGCCCGGATTCGCCTACGAATGGACTGGTTTGTCGTTGGAGGAAATTCAATCAGGCAGCCAAGCCATCGTGCTTTTCGGCCTGGGCATTTTGGTGGTGTATCTAACTCTAGCCGCGCAATACGAAAGTTTTTCGTTGCCCTTCATCGTGCTGCTGGCCGTGCCCACCGCGCTTCTCGGCGCTATCGGCGCACAGGCGCTGCGCGGACAGCAAAACGACGTCTACTGCCAGATCGGCCTGGTCATGTTAATTGGCCTTTCCAGCAAGAACGCGATTCTGATCGTCGAATTCGCCGAGCAGTTGCGAGAAAAAGGCCGCAGCATCATCGACGCCGCCATCGAATCAGCCAGCATTCGTCTGCGCCCAATCCTGATGACTTCGCTGGCCTTCATTCTCGGCGTACTCCCGCTCGTTCTGGCCGAAGGCGCCGGACGCATCAGCCGCCGTTCCGTCGGCACCACCGTCTTCGGCGGCATGATCGCCTCCACATGTCTCAATCTGATTTTCATCCCGGTTTTGTACGTGCTGGTCCGCCGCTTGCAGACCGGCTTCAAGAAAGAAACGCCGCACCACGCGAATCCCTTCCCGGCCGAAAGCTAGGCGCCACGAAATTTCTTCACGCCAGAAACCAAAACCGTGAACTCAATCGCCTTAAACGTACGAAGAACCACGCTTGCATGTAAATGAAAGTAACTTTGCGTATAATGCCGGACGCTCGGTTCCTGCCAGGGGGAATGATGGTGGCATTCGAACGTAAGGCTTGGCAACAAAGCTCGCCGACTGAACGGCGCAGTGCCGCGTCATCCTCGACCCTGTTTCTCAGCGTCTTGTTTCTGACCTTGCCGGCTGTGAATTGCGGTGGCGGCGGATCGGCAATGTCGCAGCCGCCACCGCCGACTCCAACATTCACAACGATTGATGCCGCAGGGGCGGGCGCGGGAAGCCTTCAGGGCACCTTGGGCATCGCAATCAACGCCGGCGGCGATGTGACCGGAATTTATATCGATTCAAATAACGTCGTGCACGGCTTTCTGAAAGAGTCCACTGGCAGCGAACTTTCGATTGACGCACCTGGGGCAGGCACGCAGCAAGAAGCAGGCACCGAAGCCGCGGGAATTAATGCCTCCGGCGAGATCGCTGGGTTCTTCTTCGATACCCAGGGTCTGGAACACAGCTTCGTTCGCGGCTCGGACGGCACGATCACGGCGTTCGATCCCTTTTTTGGCGGCGGCTCGGGAGCACAATCCATCAACGACAGCGGAACGGTGGCCGGAGGATTCGTGGACGCAAACGGCGCTCATGGCTATCTGCGCGCGCCGGACGGCACGTTCACCACCTTCGACCCGACCGGCGATCCAGCCCAGGTTCAAATCGTGGTCCCCAATCAGATCAACGCGAGCGGGACAGCGGCCGGAACATACGTCGATACGAATGGTGTCTTCCACGGTTTCCTGCGCAGCTCAGACGGAACCATCACCGTGGTGGATGCCCCGGGCGCCGGTACGATTGCCAACGAAGGAACCGAACTTACCGATATCAACGCCGGCGGCGTGATTGTGGGCGGAATCAATGTTGGCATCGTGGACGGCGTCAATACGACCCACAGTTTCATACTCGCCGCCGATGGAACCTATACCATGTTCGATCCTCCCCAGTCGGGAGCGCACAGTTCCTTGGCGGAGGGAATTAACGACGGTGGTGTGGTTGTGGGAACTTACCGGGACGCGAATCTAGTGCGGCATGGATATCTTCGCCAGCCCGACGGAACGTTCGTCAGTTTCGACGATCCGCATGCCGCACAGCTTCCTCTTTCAACCGAGAATATAGGCACCACCCCACACCGAATCAATGCGAGCGGAACAGTCGTTGGCGTTTACTCCGATGCCAACGGCGCCCGGCACGCGTTTGTAATGCAGTAGGAAGATTGCCAGGCCTATCCATGTCGACAGGCTCACCGCCGGCCGGTCGCTATTCCCGCGCGGCGGTGGCGCTATCCGTAGGGCTCGGCGCGTTGTCGGAACCGTCAGCCGAATTGGCGGCGGTGCTATCGGCCGCAGGAGGCCTCGCCGGCGCATAAATATTGGAAAGCGAAGTCAGCACCAGACAATCGTCCGTATCGACTCCGTTACGCGCCCCATTTGCGCTCATCGCCACGTAGACGATACCGTCGCCCGCGATCCAGGCCCGCGCGGTCGAAACCCGCGTCGAATCCTGATACCACGTCGCATTCTTACTCAAATTGTCCAATGGATACGCGCCGCATGGCTCCGCGATGCGCGTGAAGGACAAATCCCGCGGCAGGCCGTGCTCCTCCATAATTTTGGAAGCCCTTCCGACCGCGTGCTCCAGAATCGTTGAATCCTGATTAGGAATTCTCGGATAAAAGAAACTGAACAAATAAACGCCGCGCTTGCGGTCGGCACTGGTTGACCCGCGCACCAACTCCGGTCCGGTCACATCGGTCGGGCGGTAGGTCCAGTCTGACCAAGTCGACGGATAACACGCTTCGAAATTGATGTCGTGCAGCCCGACGGCTTTGAATTCGTGATCCAGCGCGAGTGACTTCGATTCTTCCGCCACCATTTTTCCGTTCAGATAGAATTCCGCGCGGAAATCTCCGCCGGGCAGGCAGCGATGGTCCCAGGTGGCGTCCAGGTAGGAAAGCGTCAGCGATTTGCGATTGCCGCCTTCGTCCACAACCCGGTCCCAACGAACTTTCTTGGAAACCGAACTGATTACGCGCCACGCTCCCCAATCCGGATCCTTCCAATACCAGATCACCAGCAGCACGTCTTTGTCGGAATCCGCATCCACCACGGCGGTCCATTTAACCACCGCCGGAGAAACCGAAATTTGCGGCGCGGACAGCGAGGGGTGGCGGGTTTCCCAGTGCGCGTCTTTCGGCTCTGGCCCGGCGGCCGCCGCCAGACGCGGCTTCAGCTTATCGATTTCGGCCTTGATCGTCGCGCAGTTGGCCTGTGGGAAAGAATCACAATACCGCCGCGCAATTTCCAAATCGCCCAGCGCCGCCACCGCCAACTCCGGAGACGCGCCGTACGCAAAAACTTTATCGTAAGCTTTCCTGGCTTCGTCCGTCTGCCCGGAAATCAGTTGCGCGACGGCCAAATTTGATTCCAACCACGCATCACCGGGGTAAGTTTTAATCCCATCCTGCAGCGCGTCGGTTCCTTTTTT
This sequence comes from uncultured Acidobacteriota bacterium, assembly GCA_963835025.1. Classification (GTDB taxonomy): domain Bacteria; phylum Acidobacteriota; class Terriglobia; order Acidiferrales; family UBA7541; genus Palsa-295. The sequence goes on along the minus strand of CAWIEL010000074.1, from coordinate 2,165 downwards.
GAGCAACGCCGGATCCGGAGGCGAGAGCGCTTGCAGCAAGGTGAAGAACCCGTAGCGTCCTACCAATTCCTCCGGCGCAGCCAATCCCTCCCGGTTGAAATCTTTCAGGCTGATCGTCATTTCCCGCACCGTCTGGGCCAGCACTCCTGACTTGCGCGAGGGCAGCGAATCCGGTTCATCCGGATGCACCCGCGCGGAATTGAACAGCGATTCGCCGCGGTAATAGTGGGCCAGCGCGAACGTCGGCCGGATTTTCAGCGCCGCTTCAAATTTTTCGGCGGCCTGCGCGTAATCCTGGGAGTTATGCGCCATCACATACATTCCCCGGCCCTCGCCGTAGGCCTCGGCCGCGCCATCCAGCTCCTTCGCGTCCCGCGGCAAATGGTGCACTGCCGTTTTCAAAGCGCAGAAGGCTCCCACTCCGCCGATTAGCGATCCGCCCAGCACCAGAATAAATGCGCCGCGGCCCAATCCCATGCCCATGGATTGTCCCAGCAGGTACAAAGCGATCGCGAACATGGTCAGCGTCAGCAGATATTGCGCAGCCTTCAGGTGCCAGGACTGGCGCAATTCGTTCTCGGCGTCCCATTTGGCAAACGCAGTTTCCGACACTTGCCGGCCGCCCAGTTCCGCTTGTTTTTGCGGGTAATAGGGATCGGCCTCCGGTCCCGAATCGCCGTCCAGCTCTTCGACCGCGTACTTGTTCTGGGTCAGCAGCGCCTTCTGCCATTCCATCTGCGATGGCTCGCGGTCCGCAGTCACGCCCATCGATTTGTCGCGGGCCAGCTCCATGCGTTGCTCCGCGGCCTTGTAGCGCAAGCGCGCTTCGTGCATCTGCGCGTCGATGCCCCAGATGTAATGAATCAGCGTCTGGCCGTGTTCGAGATTTTTGAATGCCGCGACCTGCTGCTCCATGGCGCGCGCCGCGCAGCCATTGGCAAACGCCGTCGCGCAGTCATAGCGCCAGCCGCAAATCGCCGCCAGCAGCGCCGTCACCGCGATCAGCGAAAGCGCGAATCGGTTCATGGTGCTGGTGCAGTCCCAGGCCAGCAGGTGTGCTCCGATGAACGCAATGCGTGGTCCTACTTCATGCGGATGCGAAGGCTCTTCCTCTTTTTCTTCTTGCTCGGTTTCGCCTTCGCTGCGGCCTTCGCCGGCCGCGGCAGCTGTGTTGGCCTCTCCGGTATCGCCTCCCTGCGCTTCGACGAAATTTTCGACCGCGGACGTTTCTCGAATTACGGCCTCACGGATGATTTCCGCTTCGCTCGGCTTCGCACCCTCGATCGGCCCTGCCGGCCCGCTGGGGAGTGCCGCCAAACTTGGTGAGTCGACATTCGGCACGTCGACACTTGGTGCATTGGCCTCAACCGGGACAACCGCTTCCTTTTGGATTGGTAGGGGAATCTGATTGGGGTCTGGATTTTGGGTCCGCACCTCGTTGCCCCGCGTAACGAATACGGGGATCGGAATCGTAACTTCGGCTTTGGCCGCTTCCGTCTTGGCTTGGGCGGCCGCCGCCTTGCGCTCCTTTTCTGGAATCACGACTTCTTTCGGCCCATTCAGCCATTGCTGCACCCCGGGGCGTTCGTAGAGCAGGTGCCCTAGCAGCGCCACCACTCCAATCCCCAGCCCCGCCAGCAGAAACGGCAGCCACGAATGTGGATCAATCACGAAACATGCGATTGATGCCCCTACCGCAATGAAGATCGCCACTCGTTCCAACCAGCGCTGCAGCGAGGAGCCGTCCTTCGGAAGTTGGGTGAAGGTGAAGAAGGCCAGAGCCAGAACGAAAACCGCCACCAACCCGGAAAGCGCCACGGTTTTATTGCGGTTCGTCTCAATCTCCCCTTTCAGGGTGCTCCAAATATCCGGCGTCTGATCCTTGGCCGGCTCGACCCACACTGCGCCGTAGCCTGCTTCCGATAGCTCCTGCGCCACGTTTCTTTCGATCCCGATTTCGATCGACTCCGTGGAGCTCATCCCGCTGACGTAGTTGAAATCTTCCGTGCGCCGGTACATGCGCGCGATGGCGAATTGTTCTTCGGCCTGCAGGTCGAGCTGGTTGGCGGTGGCGGGATTTGAGGGATTTGCTCTGCGCGCGGCCAGGGCTTGTCCCTGCAGGTAGAAGCCTCGCTGCGTCGCTAGATTTTCGCTGTCTTCAAATA
>CAWIEL010000073.1:0-11086 GCA_963835025.1 uncultured Acidobacteriota bacterium | reverse complement strand
GTTATGTTGCCTGTACTGGTTTCAGTTCAGTATTGCTAAAGCCGAGAATCTTATCGCCTGGTTTAAGGCAGGCCAGCATTACCGCTGCATTAGCCTGTGCGCCCGAATGTGGCTGTACGTTAGCCCAAACTGCCCCAAATAGTTGCTTGAGCCGGTCGATGGCCAGATTTTCCACTTCATCAACAAACTGGCAACCACCGTAGTAACGTTTGCCGGGCAAACCTTCGGCATATTTGTTGGTCAGGCAGGTACCCATGGCCTCCATTACCTGCTGCGAGGTAAAATTTTCAGAAGCTATTAATTCAATGCCTTCGCGTTGCCGGTGAAGTTCTTTACCAATGATATCGAAAACCTTAGGTCTCCCTTTATAAATGTGCCGCCAGGAGGTGGTTCCCGTCATCCTCGTGCAGCCGGTCTCACACTGGGTCGGCGATCATGCCGCTACTTATATAAAAACTGCTTTCGATAAAATTTGAAAGGTCTAGTGTTCGTCCGCCGTGGCCATTCCGATGTACAGCGCGGGCAGAATGGTGAAAACGAAAGCCTGTACCACGGCTACGAATAGGTGCAGCAGAATGAACGCCACTGGAATCACAATCGGAAAAATATCCAGCGCGTAGGCCCAGCCCGGGTGCGAATGCTGCAGAGCTGTTACCGGAGCCATGCACAATCCCAAAAAGATCACGTAGATCAATTCGCTGGCAAAAATGTTGGCCCACAGACGCACGGTGAGCGAGAGCAAACGCGCGGTGTGGCTGATGATTTCCACCGGGAAAATCAGCCAGGAAAGCCACCACACCGGACCGGCGAAATGCTTGGCGTAACCAATCGGCCCGTGATGATGCAGGCCAGTCCAGTTGTAGAAAGCGAAAGTCAGCACCGCGCAGGCCAGCGGCACGCTGGGATGTCCGGTGGGCGATTGAAATGCCGGAATCACGCTGATGATATTCGCGAACAAAATGAAAAGTGAAATGGACCCGACCACCGGGAGAAAATCCCGCGCGCCGTGCGCAATGTTCTGGTCCAGCAGGTCGCGGATGCCAATGCCCATGTTGTTGGTGAGGATCAGTTCCATCACCTGCTGCGGTGCGCCGGGGCGATCCGCTGAGATGCGCGGCTTGAGCCAAAGGAAAAATAGCGAAGCCAGAATAACCACCGCGACGGTGGCGGCGACAAAATTGGGAATCGGATGGGCGGGATCGGCCGGCGTGACGTGCACCGCTTTGAGCAGCGCATTCGCCGCCGAGCCAAACCAGTTATTCAGCAGAATGGTGAACCAGTTCAATTGCTCGTTCATTCGTTACCTGGACCCTGAGATGACTTCGTACAGACCTTCCACCGTGACCGCGAAACCCAGCGCCATTAGGCCCACAATGAGCCACAAGGCAGGAACTGCAAGGAAAGTAACAATACCATATAAAGCTAGTCCTATCAACGCGTAACGACCCCCGAACTTGGCGTAAGTCGAGATGGGAACCTGCGGTTTGGGCAGGCCTTCCTGGGCCGCCGAACCGCGCACAAACGAACTGAGACCCTGTTCCAGCCAGCGGAAGTTGAGCCAGGCGAGCAGCGAGCCAAACGCGATGCCGTAGCCGGCTGGGCGTGACTTGGCGAGGCCGACGGCGAGGGCGCCGGCGAAGCCGAGGATTACGGTGAGGTATTGGACGCGGCGAGAGAAGCGGGCGTGGGCGGCTTCGTTGTCGTGCGACGCATTTGCTGGCACGCCGCTTGAAGCGTTCGGCGAATTGCCGGACGCGGCGTCAGGCTGGTTCGAGGGAAAATCCGTCACTGGATCGGAAGTCACTTCGCGCTTATTTCTGTAATCGCCGCAACATATCGCGAACACCGGCGAAAAACCCCAGTGCGCCGACGATGATCATCAGCCACGGCTTGGTATGCAGCACGTGGTCGAGGCCGTAGCCGATCAGCCCGCCGACCAGCGCCGCTCCCGCCACCAAAAACGGCAGCTCGGTCGCGAGGGCCAGTTGGCGCATCGCGCCAGGATCTTTTTTCAGCGGTGGAGTGGGATCGGTCACTACGCCAAGCATCTCACAGCCCGAGCGGGCCGAGCACCGAATATCGCGCGAAATGCAAAAACTGTTCCGGGAAGATTCCGCCGGCGAGGGTCACCGCCACCATCGCTGCCAGCGCAAATTTCTGTGCCGGAGAAATGATCGGCGCGGCTTCGTCGAAGGGCGGGCGCACCCACATGGCCGCGACCATGCGGAAATAATAATACGTCGCCGGCAGAATGCAGAGCGCCGCAAAGAAGGCAAGATGCGGATGGCCACTTTCGATCAGCGACCAGAGGATGAGCAGCTTAGCCACGAATCCCGCCGTGGGCGGAATGCCGGCGAGCGAGAGCAAAAAGACCAGCAGCAGAACCGCCGCCACCGGGCTGCGTCGCGCTAAGCCATTGAGGTCGTCGATTTCATCGCCGATGTGGCCTTTTTTCTGGAGTAGCGTGACGACCGCGAACGCGCCGGCGTTGAAGAAAACGTAAGTGACAATATAAAACGTGGTCGCTTGCAAGCCCCGATCGTTTAGCGTGCCATCTCGATTCACCGCAGCGGCCAGGCCCAGCAAAATATATCCCACTTGCGCGATCGAAGAATAGGCCAGCAGGCGCTTCAGGTTGGTTTGGGTCAGCGCCGCGAAGGTGCCGAGGACCAATGACAGCATCCCGGCGATTGCCATCATGGTCGACCAGCTCACGTTCACCGGCCAAAAGACGGTGAGATAGATGCGCAGCAGCAGCGCAAATCCCGCGACCTGCGCGCCGACGTTGATGAACGCCGCGATAGGCGTCGGCGCCCCTTGGCAGGCGTCCGGCCCCCAAATGTGAAACGGCACCGCTCCGATTTTGCAGAAAATTCCTACGGTGATCGTCCCCAGCGCAAGGAATGTCAGCAGGTCGGTTCCCGGGAAATCGGCGTGGCGTTGGATGATCGCGCGTTCAATGGCCTGCAGGTTCGTCGACCCGGCGATGCCGTAGAGAATTGAAAATCCGTACGCCAGAATGGCCGAGCTCAAGCCGCCGGTGATCAGCGCTTTTAGTGCGGCTTCGTTCGAGCGCCGCTCGCGGCGGAAATATCCGGTGAGCACGTAAAAGCTCAGCCCCATGGTTTCAAGCGCGATGAACAGCACCACCAGATCGTTGCCGGCGGCGAGGAACATCATGCCCATGGCCGCGAAAAGTATAAGCGCGTAGAATTCGGCGCTTTGCGCGTTCTCGATTTCCATGTAACGCACTGACATCAGGATCGTGAAACCCGTCGCCGTCAGGAAAACGCAGCCGAAGAAAATAAAAAATGGATCGACGATCAAAGAATTCGAAAACGCAGTCATGTAATCGCGGGCGGGCCGCAACAGCACCCATAGCGAGGCCCCGCTCAGCGCCACGCCCAGCATCGCGGTCAGCGCGTTCCACGACTTTTGCTCCTCGGTCAGCAGGAAATCGGTCAGCAGCGTGGCCAGGCCAAAGAAGACCAACATCGCCTCCGGAAATAAAAAGGCGGCGTCGGCCCGCGCGATTTCGAATATCGAGCGCCAGTCCATTATTTCGCCTTGTCCGGGGCCGGAGCAGCAGTCGCAGCTGGTGCGGTAGCGTTGGGTGCCGCGGATGCGGGTGCCACAGTGGGCCGCGCCGGGACAGCCTGCTGTGTTTCTGACGCGCTGCGAGGCGGCTCGACGATTCGTGGCTTAGGAAAGCAGATCAAGAACGCATTTTCAAACGTGCGCTCCACCGGCCGCTTCAAGGTGCGCATCAATGGCACAGGATAAATTCCAATCCATAGCGAAACGAGCAGCAGCGCAAGAAGCGGAGCGAGTTCGCGCGGATTCAGATCGGCCACGTTAGCGCTTGCTGCAACTTCGTCCGTCGCACCCTGATCGGTTGAATCTGCGGACTTCCTAAACAGCGTGCGCTGAATCATCCAGAGCATCGCAGCGGCGACCAAGATAGTGCCCAGCACGGCCCAAGCGGCGAGTCCCCAACGCAAGTCGAATGCTCCGCGCAACACAGTGAATTCCGCGATGAACCCGCTCAGCAGCGGTAGGCCCGCTGAGGCGAGTGCTCCAACCGCAAAAATTGCCGCGAACCGCGGCATGGGCTTCGCCAGTCCTCCGGAATCGGTAACAGACTCGGTGCCATTGCGCTGGTGCAAAACTCCCCCAGCGATCAGCAACGCCGCGGCCAACACTCCGTGGCTGACCTGCTGCAGCACGCTGCCGCAGAGGCCTTGCGGCGTCAGCGCGAAAATTCCCAGCGTGCAGAATCCCATCTGGCTGATCGAAGCGAAAGCGATGAGCCGTTTCAGGTTGGTTTGCGCCAGACAAATGAATCCGCCGTAGACGATTGCAATGAGCGAGAGCGCGACCATCAAGCCTTGATAGCGCAGCGCCGCCGTAGGAAACATCGGCACCGAAATTCGCAGGAAGCCATAGGCGCCGGTGTTCAGCAGTGCGCCTGCGAGCAATACCGCTGCCGGAGTCGGAGCCTCGGCCAGCGCGTCGGCGAACCAGGTGTGAAACGGAAACATCGGGACGCGCACGGCGAACGCAACGAAAAATCCCCAGAACAGCCAGAAGGGTAACTTGCCGGCGTCCGAGAAGAAGGGATGCGCCAGAATTTCGCGCAGATCAAACGTGCCGCGCGTGTGAAAAATCGCAAGAATCGGCAGAATCATCACCACCGAGCCGGCCATGGTGTAGAGGAAAAACTTCATGGCCGCTTCCCCGCGCTTTTCGCCGCCCCATCCGGCGATCAGCAGGTACATCGGCACCAGCAGCACTTCCCAGCAGACCAAGAGCAGCACGAAATCGAGCGACATAAAAACGCCCAGCAGCCCGGCCTGCAGCACGAACATCCAGATGTAGAATTCTTTCTCGCGTCCGCGCACCAGCGGCCAACCCGGAACCACCGCCACAGCGCCGAGCAGCACGGTGAGCAAAATCATAGCCAGCCCCAGCCCGTCGATGCCCAGCCGAAAGTGCACGCTGAGCGAAGGGATCCAATTGCCATCAGCGACAAACTGAAACGGTTCCGGCGCGTCCGCATGAAATTTCCAAATCAGCGGAAGCGCTACGACCAGCCCCAGCAGCCCAAACGCACCGGCAATTTTGCGTTGCAGGTCGATACGTGCAGGCGGAGCAAACCACATCGCCAGCGCGCCGATCAGCGGCGTGAACAAAACGGTGCACAGAATATGATGATCAGAAAGAAAGAACACTCACGCCCTCATTCGCGCCACTAATGAATTACGCGATGCGCCAGATGCAAGAAATACCCCAAGATCGCTACCAGCCCAATCACCGCATACAGCAAGTAATCCTGCATGAATCCAGTTTGTATTCGGCGAACCGGCAAACTGATCGCTTCGACTACGCCGGCCACGATCCGAAACGGAAGTCCAATTCCCCACGCGTCGATTCGATCAGCAAATTTTGCGACACCGCGCGCGGCCATCCCGGTGCCATTGACCGCCCGGCGATCGATGACGGTAGAATCGAAATTCTCCAGCTGTCTGCCGCACCAGGCGGCCCATTCCAGCAGCTTCACCATTTCAAATGGTCCATCTCGTCGGCACTCACCGATGCGCCGTTGCGAAAAAACGCGAAGACAATTCCCAAGCCCACCACTGCTTCGGCGGCGATTGCGGCCATCACGAAAAGCGCAAACGATTGCCCGTCGGTGGTTCCGTGCAACCGCGAAAACGCAGCCAGGTTGATGTTCACCGCATTCAGCATCAGCACGATCGACATCAACATCATAATGACGTTGCGCCGCGCCAGAACTCCGGCGATGCCTATAGCGAACAACACCCCGCTCAGCACCAGGTAATGGTCGATTGGCATCATCAGGCCCTCCGGTTCCACATGAGTGTCGCGCCGATCATCGCCACTAAAAGCAACACAGACGTGATGCCAAACGGCACAACAAAAGAACGAAACAACGCGTTGCCTAGCGCGTCAGCATTTTGCGGTGCGATGTTCGCCTGCATTTCCGGCAGCCGCAAAGAAGTACGCCCCGCCACTACCGCAAACCAGATCTGCGCCGCGAGAATCAACGCGAGCGCCGCCGCGAACACTGAACGGCGCGTACTTTTTGGCGCTTCCTCCCGCGGTTTCAGGCCCAGCGAGCGAATGGTAAAAACAAACAGCGCCATGACTCCGCCGGCCATCAGAAAAATCTGAACGACGAATAGGAATTCAGCCTGCAGCTGCAGAAAAATTCCGGCTGTTCCGAACAGCGTCGTTATCAAGCACATTGCGGCATGCAGCAAATTGCGGCGCGTGACCATCAGCAAGGCGCCGCCGACCGCGAGCACCACGAAAAAAATAAAGAGAATGGAGTCGAGCGTGTTCATTGGCGTTCCGCCGCCGGCCCAATCGCCGGCGCAGACTCCGGCGTCGAAACAGGCTCGGCGTTCCCGGTATATTTCGCCAGCCACACGCCGGCCGAGGCCGTCGCCGCCGTGGCCAAAATCGTCGTCAGCCGCACCGGCAGACCGGTATCCTGGGTTGCGACGATCGCCGCCGCCGCAGTGATCAAATTCACCAACGCCAGCGGAATCAGAATGCGCCACAACTGCCGCATCAATCGTTCGCGTTCCACCTGCAGCAGCGTGAATCGCACCCACACCAAACCATAAATGTACGCGCCGATCTTCAACGTGAACCAGAAAGCTCCGTGAACGCCCTGCATCACTGGCGCGCCAGCAAACAGACTCACGCCCAACGCCAAGCCCACAACTGCGCAGATGGCGCTCGCGGTGCCCGCGGCTTTTTTCTGCAACTCGGTGGAATGGCTTTGCATGCGGCGATACCAAAAAAAAGCGAGGCCCAGGGCGGCGAACACCGGGACGAGATCCAATAGTTCGATCGTCGTGCCGGGCAACCGATCGCGAAAACCAGCGAGCGGTCGCAGCCAGCCGCCCAGAAAAACCGTGGTGGCGACGCTGGCGACCAAAATCACGTTGAGATAGTCGGCGAAAAGATAAAGTGGAGGGACGCCCTTGCCTTCTGCGGGATCGACGGAAAACGAATCAGTCGCTTCTGCTGCGGTGTCCACTGGCGGCCGGTTCAGCGCCGCAAGCGAACACACGAAATAAATGAAAAATCCCAGCGGCACATAAAAAATGAACCACTGCCCTTGGTCGAGTTGCGACTGCACGATCTGATCCATGGCCAGCGAGCCGGCTAGCATCAGCGCCGAGAGCAGACCCAATACCGCAGCGAGCTGGCAGCTGATCACCTGAGCAGCATGATTTACGAAATCCATCGAGTCGCGCTGATCGGCCTGCGCAGAGCCGCGCACCAGCACGCTATAAACTCCCAACGCACCCAAGCTCAAAATGAAAAGCACCCCGATGTTCGGATCGGCCACTTGAAACGCAGGGCCCACCGGCAGTACCGCGTACCCGATCAAGGCAGCGATCAACGCGATGAGCGGTGCAACAGCAAAAATTCGTCGCCGGATCTCCGTTTGTGATTCATCACCGCCGAAACCCAGCCGCGCAACGCGCACCGCGTAGCGCACCAATTTCAGCGCGCCCGGAGCAGCGGGCCGCGAGCGTTCATCCATCGCTTCGGCGATGCGGCGTTCGATGAACGCGGTGTAGGCGATCAGCAAAGGCAGCGCCAGCACCGCGCCCACCGCAGAAAACGCGGACGGCAGCGACGTCGGAAGCGAGTGTAGAAGCAAGATGAAGCCCGACAAATTCATCGTATCGAAGGTTTCCTTGTTGTTCAGCCAGCGCCGCGCGCCTAAACGCGGTTACATCGAATCGAAAATGCCCTTCTTGTAGAGCCAGGCATAACCCGCGAGCGGGATGCCGGTGAAAATCAGCAGCAAAATCAATCCATATCCGCCCATATCCTCGAATTTCACGGCCCAGGCGAACAAGAAGACGCACTCCACGCTGAGAACGACGAACAACGGCGCGATGAATGATGCGTCCGCGTGCTCGCGCGCGCCAGGGACAACCGGCGGGTCCGTCGCACGTACTCCGTCAGAAGTGCCTCTTTCTTCCGGTTCGGCCAGCTCGAAGAATCGCGAGCGCACCAAACACAGCACCGGAAAAGCAGCGGCCAGCAGGGCAAAAATCAGGATCGGAATGTACGCGCGTGGCATTTGAGCGTGTACAAAAATGCTAGCACGGCGAATACAGCGGAGCTAGGCGCAGCAGCGCGGCCTCCGTGTAACTTTCGCTACACGACAAATTACGAAGAATCAGAGGAGATTCGGCTAGGCGAGATCTAGCCGTGGTGCGCGCCGTGCAGCACGTCGATGGCATGCGGCAACAACGCAGCAATCGCGTCGAGCGACGCGACCGCTCCCGCAGGGCTTCCCGGCAGGTTAATGATAATGCTTCGTCGCCGAATCACCGCCACGGCGCGCGACAAAATTGCGCGGGGAGTCTGCTTCAATCCCGCCGACCGCATCTGTTCCGCAAATCCTGGAATATTGCGCTCGGCAATCGACAAAGTCGCTTCAGGCGTAACGTCGCGCGGGCCGACGCCCGTGCCGCCGGTGGTCAAAATCAAATCCGCCCGGCCATCGTCCGCCGCAGTCTTCAAATATCCCGCAATTGCCTCGCGATCGTCCGCGAGACCATCTCCGCCGACAACTTCCCAGCCCAGCCCAACACAGCGCTCCGCCACCGCCGGACCAGACTTATCCGCAAAATTTCCGGAAGCAACTGAATCACTGACGGTGAGAATGAGCACTCGCATCGGAGGAAGGAAAAACTAACTGTCGGAAACGGTAGCGTCTTCGCTCTGGCCGTCGCGCTGGTCTTCATCGATCAACCGCAGTCCCTCCATCAGCAGGCCCGTGGTGGTGCGGGTAATCGTTTCGCGCGTAGCGCTTTGGTTGAAATCAATTTCGAATTGCCCGTCGGGCCATTTCACCGCCTGAAACACGGCGTTCTCGCCTTCGATGTCGCCCATGCGCGCGTCCTTGCATTGTCCGGCAGAAAAAAACATTTCGCCCGTTTCGTCGCCGCGGCGAATCGTCAGCCGGCAGCTCTTCTGCCCCATCTCGAGCGACTGCATCAAATCCATGATCGACATTTCTTCCAGCCGGCCTTGAATCACGCCGGGACGCACCTGGCGATTCTGCAGCTTCTCCAGTTGCAGCCGGTCGACCACTTTTTTCGCGCTGCGTACCAGATCCTTCAGAAAAAATGGCTTGGGAATAAATTCTTCCACGCCCTCGACGATCGGGCGCAATTTCTCTTCGATGTCGCTGCGGCTGGCCAGAAAAATAAACGGAATACTTTTGGTCGCCTGCCGCCCGCGAATTTTTTCATAGAGCTGGCGGCCATCCAGGCCCGGCATCCGGTAATCGCAAACCACCAAGTCCGGCGGATCGTCGACGATTTTCAGCAACGCGTCCGCGCCATCGGCCGCCGCCCGCGCGTCACAATGCGGCATCAACCCTCGCATCAGCAGATCGAGGATCAGCGCATTGTCGTCCACAATCAGGACTTTGACGTCCTTCATCGGAGTCATTGCTTACTCGCGTGCCCCTGGCCGTTTCCCAAATTATTTCTTTGGCCGAACGTACTCGCCGCTGCGCCCGCCGGATTTTTTCACCACGAAAACTTCAGTGATTTCCATCCCGCGCTCCAGCGCCTTACACATATCGTAAATCGTCAGCGCCGCGATGGAAGCCGCAACCAGAGCCTCCATTTCCACCCCAGTAGGCCCGGTCGTGGTGGCTTCCGACGAAATCTCAATTCCATTCTGGCACAGCTTGGCCAGCACATCTATGTGCGTCAACGCGAGGGGATGGCAAAGAGGAATCAGCTCCGAAGTGCGCTTGGCCGCGCTAATTCCGGCGATTCTGGCGATTTCGAGCGGGTTTCCCTTGGGATTTTTGATGGCTCGGACGGCGGCCAGCGTGGATTTTTTCATGCGGATAAATGCGTGGGCCTGCGCAACGCGAGCCGTCGCAGGCTTTTGCGTTACGTCGACCATCTGCACGCGGCCTTTTTTATCGTAGTGGGAAAGCTTGGCCATCAGTTTCGTCGCTCCTGGCCCGGGCGGGTTGGCGTGCAGGGGCTTTTGCTGCCTGCTGAACTAAAACTCTAAAACAATCCGCGGCGCGGCAACACGTTGGCATATTCGCCCGCGGCGTATTTCAATTTTGATTCGTGTACGGCCAAGAAACAATTTCCTCGCACGACTGAGCCGATGTCCCCGGAACCTTCCCAGTGAATCGCTTCCACGACGGCCTCGCCATCGGGCCAGCTGAGCCGCGCGGGTATGAAATGTGCGAACGGAGGCTTCTCATCCAGCGGGTGCGAGAGTTTGGCCTTCAGCAGCGTCAACGGAAACGGCGTGAAGCCGCTCAGCAACTCGATCGCCGGCGCCACCAGAAGTTCGAAGGTGACCATGGTCGAAACCGGATTTCCCGGCAGAGCAAAAATCGGGGTTTGGTTACAGAACCCAAAAACGGCGGGCTTGCCCGGGCGAATCGCCACGGCGTCAAAATAAAATTCCGCGCCCAGATCGCGCAACACTTGTTCGACGTGATCGTACTTCCCCACTGAAACTCCGCCGGTAACGACCACGATGTCCGCGGCCAGCGCTTCTTTCAGGCTCGCGCGCAGTTTCGGCAGATCGTCCGGCGCGTTATTCAGAATCCAGGGCTCTCCGCCCACCAGCGCGATCTGCGCCGCCAGCGAAATGCTGTTGCTGTTGCGAATCTGAAATTTTTGCATAGGGTGGCCCAGCGGGACGATTTCATCGCCGGTAGAAAGAATCGCGACGCGCGGCTTTTTCGCTACCAGCATCTGCGAACGCCCGACCTGCGCGGCCATGGCCAGCTCGGCGTAGCCCACGCGCTTGCCTTTATCCACCACGCTTTCGCCGACGCGCGATTCTTGCCCTTCCAGAACGAAATGCGCGGAAGCCTGCGGAACCTTATCGACCACGACGCTGTCGCCTTCGACGCGTGCGTGCTCGACCATCACGATCGTATTGGTTCCGCGCGGCAGGGCCGCGCCAGTCATGATCTGCACCGCGGTTCCGGGTTCGACCGTGCCATTGAACGGCGCGCCCGCGCGGCTTTCGCCGA
>CAWIEL010000072.1:0-6116 GCA_963835025.1 uncultured Acidobacteriota bacterium | reverse complement strand
TATTGCCGCTCGTTCAGTTACGTATTGTTGATCAGGCGCATAGCGGGACGCAGGTTTGAATTGCCGGATGGCTCGGAACGCTATCTGGTGGATGAAGGCATATTGGCTCAGGCGGCGAAGGATCTGGGCGGACGAATGATTGACCCGCTAAAGACGACAGTGGTTCAAAATGAACGGGCTATGACGACTTGGGTGGTCCGAAAAAATTAAACGAATGCGCAGCCCGGCGGAGATCAAGTTTCGTTTACGGCAGGAGGCGGCCAATCTTTATTTATTAGTAGCGCAACCGCGGTTCACGGGCGCGGCGCCGCAGGTGTTGGCAGCGTTACCAGACGCGCGCCAGTGTGCGATCGCACTGCGGGGATCGCTGTTTGAGGCGAACGTGCTGGAGGCTGCCGACGAGATTCTGGCACATCGTTTTCCGCTGTTCGGAACCACGATTGAAACCGGCCCGGACATCGATTGGCGCCGCGATTACGCGCACCACAAGACATCCGGCACGAAATATTTTCGCTTGGTGCCCTATCTGAACTTCGATGCGGTGGGCGATCACAAATTCATCTGGGAACTGAATCGCCATCAGCATCTGGTGCTACTGGCGCAGGCGCATTTGCCGACCGGAAAGCCGGAATACCTGGGTGAAATTTTTGCGCAACTGGAATCGTGGCTACGGCAAAATCCTTTCCAGCGCGGCATCAATTGGGCCAGCGCGCTGGAGGTGGGATTTCGGGCGCTCTCGTGGATCTGGCTCTGGCACTTTTGTGGCGACGCGATGCGCGAGCCGCTGCGTGGACGATTCTTGACGGCGCTCCACCGGCACGGACGCCATCTGTTCGAGAATCTATCGATTTACTTTTCGCCGAACACGCATTTGCTGGGAGAAGCGGTGGCCTTGCACGCCTTGGGCACGCTCTTCTCTACGTTTCCGGAGGCAATTCGCTGGCAGCAGCGTGGTGCGACTGTCGTCGAGCAGCAGCTTACCTTCCAAGTAAAACCAGACGGCTCGCACTTTGAGCAATCCAGTTATTATCACGTTTACGCGCTCGATTTCTTCCTCTTTTATTACTTGATGGCGGGACGGCCGGCGCGTATGAAAGCAGCGCTCACCCGCATGGCCGAATATTTGCACTGGCTGCTCGGTCCGGCGCGGCGGATCGCTTATTTTGGCGACGACGATGGGGGACGGCTCTTTCATCCGCAAGGGCAGCGCGACGAATTTGGCCGAGCTACATTGGCAACGTGCGGCTTGGTGTTAGGAAGGGAAGAATGGGTTGGCACGCGCGAAGAACTGGCCGAACAGGCGGTCTGGTGGTTGGGCGCAGAGGTGTTAACCCAGACGCGCGTTGCCAGCGTGCCGGACGGGTCGAGACTTTTTAGCGATGCGGGCGCAGTGTTTTTGCAATCGAACGACTTGTATGTTCAGGTGGACGCGGGTCCTTTTGGTTGGGGCGGCGCTGGCCACAGTCACGCGGATACGCTGAGTCTTGTTGCGTGGTATCGCGGCGCGCCGGTGCTCACCGACCCTGGCACGTTCACTTATTTAAGCGACCCAGTGGAGCGTGATCGTTTTCGGGGGACGCGGGCGCACAACTCAATCACGATCGACGGGCAGAATCAGGCGCAGGTGGTTGGACCATTTCGCTGGAATGGAAAACCCAGAGTGGAGTTGCGAGCTTTCGTTCGCAGCGAACAAGGAGGATTCGTGGATGCGGTCTGCGAATACGCCGGCTTCCGGCACCGCCGCCGGGTGCGCTTAGAGGCAGGGCGGCTGGTAGTGCTGGACGACATATCGGGCCAAGGCGGTGAGCATCTGGTCGAGCAAGTCTGGAACCTAGGCGCCCGTGCGAGCGATGTTCATTTCGCGTTTTCAGATCCGGTGGAAGAGGAAGCCGCTGAGGTTTCGACAGTCTACGGAACGAAAACGGCGTCCAGCGCGCTTATCGTAAAGCGTAAGGGGACGCTGCCCGCGGCCCTGGCGATGTGTCTCGACACGCGTGAGAAAACGCCGATCAGCGTCGTGGAAGCGAGGCGAATATTCGATAATGAGTTGACAATCCTTCATGCATAAAGCGATTGGTGGATTTAGCCGATCAAAAGACAGGAAATCAACTCTTGAGTAACAGCTTTGTCCCGAGTGAGATTGCCGTGCTTGGCCTTGGCTATGTTGGCTGTGTTACGGCTGCGTGCCTGAGCCGCCTTGGACATACCGTAACTGGCGTGGACCGGGACAACCATAAAGTGAGTAGCGTGCTGGCGGGGGTGGCGCCGTTTTTCGAACCGGGACTGCCGGAGTTAGTCAGAGAGAATGTGGCCGCCGGGCGGTTGCGCGCGACTGATTCGCTGGCGAAGGGGATTGCGCAGGCGGATATTGCGCTGATTTGCGTGGGAACTCCGTCGGAAAAAAGCGGCAATCTAGGGCTGGATCAACTGCGCCGGGTGGTGGCGGAAATAGCCGAGAATTTGCCTGGGCGCGATAAACCGCTGATTGTGGCGGTGCGCAGCACGGTGTTTCCTGGCACCTGCGAGGAGATTGTCATTCCGGCCTTGGGCGGCGCGGCGCAGGTGGTTTCGAATCCGGAATTTCTGCGCGAAGGCGTGGCGGTGAAAGATTTTATGGAACCGTCGCTGGTGGTGGTGGGCGGCACGGACCGTGGCGCGGTGGAACGCGTGGCTTCGGTGTATGAGCCGCTGGGAGGCGAAGCATGTTTGGTTTCGTTGCGGACCGCGGAAATGATTAAGTACGCGTGCAATGCTTTCCATGCGGTGAAAATCGCGTTCGCCAACGAAATCGGAGCGCTGAGCGTGAGCTTGGGCGTGGATGCGCGCGAAGTGATGGATACGGTGTGCCAGGACGTCAAGCTCAATGCATCGGCGGCTTACCTGAAGCCCGGCTTCGCGTTTGGCGGGTCGTGTTTGCCAAAGGATCTGCGCGCCCTGATTTATCGCGCCAGCCGGTTGGACTTGAAGCTGCCTTTACTTGAATCGGCGCTGCCCAGCAATGAGAGCCATTTGGCGCGGGCGATTCACAGCGTGCTCGATCTGCCGGCGAAACGGTTGGGTGTGATTGGCTTGGCGTTCAAGGAGAATACCGACGATTTGCGGGAGAGCAAGGTTGTTTCGCTGCTGGAGCATTTGATTGGAAAAGGGCGCGACTTGCGGGTGTTCGATCCGCACATTCAGCTTGAGGAGATTTACGGGAGCAACCGGAATTTTATCTTGCAGCAGATTCCGCATATTGGGCGGCTTTTGCAGACCGAGATTGAAACGGTTCTGGATTGGGCCGATCATCTGATCGTGGCGCAAAAGCCAAATGAGGGGATGGTGCGGAAGATTGCAGCGTCGGGGTTGCCGGTGTTGGATTTGGTGGGTACGGGGATTTTCGAACAGACGCCAGTGCCGGTGAGGGTGTGAACGGGGACGGAGAACTGATCCTCGCCCGGAAGGGACCCGGGAAAGGGGGGGGAAGGGGGGGGAAAGGGGGGGAAAGGGGACGGAGAGGACTGGTCCCAAGTCCGAAACCGACGGTGGGGGGAAAGGGGACGGAGAGGACTGGTCCCAAGTCCGAAACCGACGGTGGTTGTCATTTTCGGCCCAAAGGAGCGATATTGCCCGTGGTGGCGCGCCCGGCGGACCTCCCGGTCAGCGCCTAACCTTCCTGGTCAGCGGTATTGCAACGTACACCTCTAACCGAGCCGCGACTGAAAGAAGCGGTAACGACAGCCCCATTTTCAGCTTGGTTTTGATCGGAACGCTCGTAGCGGTGGTTTACGGTTTGGGACCACACCTCTCCGTCCCCTTCCGAAACCGCGGTTTGGGACCACACCTCTCCGTCCCCTTCCGAAACCCCTTCCGAAACCCCTTCCGAAACCCCTTCCGAAACCCCTTCCGAAACCCCTAAGTCATATTCACCTTCGAGTGGTGGGTGGTTGTCAACCTATATAGAAAGCCGATCTGATGTTACTTCAGATACAACGGCATGTTGAGGACGGAGATACGGTAGTTACCCTTCATCAGTAGCATGGTTTTGAGGAGTGCGGCTCTTTGCGTGTGCAGGAAATAGGCGTACCAGCGGCGTTGGACGAGTTCGGGAATGATGGCGACAATGCGGCGTTTGGGGTTTTCGTCGGCGACTTTAATGATGTAATCGACAATGGGACCGATGACGAAGCGGTAAGGGGAATGCAACTGAATCAACTCAGGCGCCGGCAGGTTGGCTTGAGCGGCGGGTTCCACCACTAAGTGAGTCCAATGCGCGCAGAATTCGTCGAATTTGTTTTCTTCCGAGACGTGGAGGACGCGAATTTCACGGGAGATTTCGAACGCCATGCGCAGGGAATATTTGGCCATGCGGCTCCAATAGGGCATGGGGATGATCACGATGGGCTGCTGTAGGTTCCCGGCATCGAGCGGCGTCGTGGTGCCCACCTGTTCCTGCACGTGGTTGTAGTGGCGGCGCACGGAATACATCAGCAGTAAGAGAGCGGGAATCATGACGACGGTGATCCAAGCGCCGTCGACAAATTTGGCGACGATCACGACTAAGACAGTCGCGCCCGTGGCAAGCGCGCCGAGGCCGTTGATGAGCATGTTACCCAGCGCCGCGCGGCCG
Source organism: uncultured Acidobacteriota bacterium (assembly GCA_963835025.1). GTDB lineage: Bacteria > Acidobacteriota > Terriglobia > Acidiferrales > UBA7541 > Palsa-295. Next base: position 1,507 of record CAWIEL010000072.1, on the reverse strand, counting down.
CCTTCGCGTTTCCAATGAGCCACCATGCCCGCTTGCGAGAGGGTGAAAGCCAGGAATGCGCCCACGGCGTAGAGGGGAATCAGGCGGTCGGTGATGCCTCCGAAGATGGTGAGTAAGACGGCCGTGACGACCGCGAGAACAACGATGCCTTCCGAGTACACGAGACGACGGCCGCGATTGGCGAAAGACAAGGGGAGAAAGCAATCATCGGCGATGACGTGGCAGACGCGGGGAAAATCGGCAAAGGCGGTATTGGCGGAGAAGACGAGCACCAACAAGATAGAGGCGATGGAGACGTAATAGAACGCGCCTCGACCGGAGACCGCCAGGAAGAGGATGGATAGGATGCTTTGGTAGCCGGGGGCGCTGGGGTCAGTGGCCATGATGTGATAGGCCTTGGCCAGATAGGCGATGCCGCCGAGCATGACGATGAGGGCGGCGATGATGATGGCGAGAGTTTTCTGAGCGGTCTTGACGGTGGGTTCGCGGAAAGCTTTGACCCCGTTGCTGACGGCTTCGACGCCGGTGAGGGCGGTACAGCCACTGGCAAACGCTTTGAGGAGGATCCAAAGGCCGACGGCTTCCAAGGCTTTGGGAGGGGTGGGAGGCGCGATGACGGGGGCGGGATGGCCGCCGGCGAGCAGAACTTTGAAGACGCCAATCGCGATCATGCCGAACATGCAGATGAGAAACAGATACGTAGGAAACATGAAAATGACGCCGGCTTCGCGCTGGCCTCGCAAGTTCGCGATAGTAATGAGGACGAGCGCGGTGAGGCAGAGGGTGAGCGTTCGGGGCTGCCAGGACGGCGCGGCGGAGACTAACGCACCGATGCCGGCCGAAATGCCGACGGCGGCTGTGAGCACGTAATCGATCATGAGCGCGGAGGCTGCCAGCAAGCCGGGGAACGTCCCGACCGAAACATCGCGGGTGATGGAAGGATTTTCGTCCTTGCGGCAGATTTTGTCGATTTCGTCGATATAAATGATGCCCTGCTGGCAGCGCTGCACATCGCCGTCGGCGGCCTGCAGAAGCTTCAGGATGATATTCTCGACGTCCTCGCCGACATAGCCGGCTTCGGTAAGCGTGGTGGCGTCGACGATCGCGAACGGCACGTCGAGAATGCGCGCCAGAGTCTGCGCCATCAGCGTCTTGCCGGTGCCGGTAGGCCCGATCAGCAGGATGTTCGACTTGGCCAGTTCGATCTCGGAATTGCGCATCCGGTTCATGTGGATGCGCTTGGAATGGTTGTAAACGGCGACCGCCAGCTTGCGCTTGGTGGCTTCCTGCCCGATCACGTATTGATCGAGAAAGTCTTTTATTTCCAGAGGCTTGGGGATCTTATGCGGACCGGTGGCGGTCGGCTCCGGCTTATCGTCTTCGAGGATCGAGTTGCAGACCGCGATACATTCGTCGCAGATGTCAGCCCGCGGGATATCGCTGGGGGAAGAAATCAGCTTTCCGACTACGTCCTGGCTCTTATGACAGAAGGAACAACGCAGAGTCT
>CAWIEL010000071.1:0-20591 GCA_963835025.1 uncultured Acidobacteriota bacterium | reverse complement strand
ACTGCGACATTTCGCGCCCGGCCTGTTGCACTTCTCCCAACTGCTGGCTCATGCGTCGAATCGTTTCGTTGGAGGCGTGCAGCTGCTGGGCCATAGCGATCTGCGCGTCGCTGGCGAGCTTGCCCGAAGAAGCGACTCCGGTCGTCAATTCTTGGCGGACTTGGCCGAGTTGCTCGGTAACAGTGTTGGCCAGATGATGAATCTGGGTATTGACGGACTGCGCCTGCACCGCGAGCGAGTGCTGCATTTCCTGGCGCACGGACGACAACTGAGCTTCAGAACGCCGGCTGGTGGTCCAGGCAATAGCGCCGACCACCAAAATAGCTAACGCCGAAACCGCAATCCAGACGATGGGATTCATAGAAAATTATTCTCGCGAGGTCGAACCGGTCAGCTGCACCAGGCCCTGCGCGGAAGCCGCCGGGCCACTATCGATGGTCTGGCGCGCGCGCCAGGAATCGAGCGCCGAAGTTTGGTGCACGCAGGAAACGGTGCAGCGCGGCGCGCAGCCCTTCTTGGTTAGAAATTCCCGCTGGCGTTGCTCGCTCGAATATTGAAGCAGCGGAACACCGGGATAGCCGCGCTGTTGCGAACAGTAATGCACCAGACCGTCTTCGCAGATGTAGAGGTACCGCGCGCCGGCCCGGCAGCGCCAATCGTTTTCCATTCCCTTGGCGATGTTGTGCTGAAAACCATTGATGCGGGTGAACGATTTCTTCTCCAGCGAAATGATTTCCTCGAAAATCTCCTGCTCGCGCTTGCCCAGCGGTTCAAGCTGGCCGTTGTGGTCGTGCAGAATGCCGACGGTGGAGGTAAAGCCGAGCTGCACCGCGCGGTGCGCTACGGTCAGGGCATCCTCGGGGTCCGCCACTCCGCTGCCCAGCACCGAGTTGATGTTCACCTGAAAATCGGCGTGCTCGGCCAGCAGCTGGAGCTTCTGATCCAAAACCTTCAGGCTCTTCTTCGAAACTTCGTCCGGCTTTACGTTATCGATGCTGATCTGCAGGTATTCCAGTCCGGCGCGGTTCAGCCGTTCGATGCGGTCTGCCACCAGCAAATAGCCGTTGGTAATCATCCCAGCCATGGTTCCATTTTTTCGAATCCGCGCGATGATGGCGTCGAGGTCGGGGTGCAGCAACGGCTCGCCACCGCTGATGGTGACGATGGAGGTGCCCATCTTGCCCAAGCGATCAATGCGCGCGAACATTTCCTCGGTCGGGACCGGAGCGGAGAAGTCGTCGTATTCGTTGCAGTAGGTACAGGCCAGGTTGCAGCGCCGGATCGGGATGATATGCACCAGCACCGGATGGCGCGTCGAGGCCAGGCCCTTCACCAGCATGCGCGCCTCGCGCATTTTGCGGTGAATCGCCAGCAGCTTTCTGCGAATTGTCTTCTTTGCGGCCATCTCGAAGGCAAAATTGCCTAACTCAAGTATGCCACATTCGACGACGGTTCTGCGGGCAGCCCGAACCGTAAAGTTCGATCGAAGCCACCTGTTTTGCGGCGGGAATTTGTGTTCAGCGCGTCCGTTTTTCTGGCAGACTCAAAGTTTCGAGAGCCTCTTTGGGAGTGTCAATGATCAAGCATTTGAGCCTGTTGGCAGTTATGGTAGTCGCAGTTTCCCCAATTTACGCCCAGCAGGCCGCGAGCCCCAACGATTTTCAGATGGTCGATGGCGATCGCGTCGTTTTCTACGGCGACAGCATCACCGAACAGCGGCTCTATTCGACGGACATCGAAGTTTTTGTGCTCACCCGCTTTCCGGAACGCCACGTCACATTTTTTCATTCAGGAGTTGGCGGCGATAGAGTCAGCGGCGGGAAATACGGTCCCATCGATCTACGCCTGCATCGCGACGTTTTCGATCATCAGCCGACGATGGTTACGATCATGCTGGGCATGAATGACGGCTTTTACCGGGCACCCGATCCTGACATTTTAGCGAGCTACGAAACCGGATATCGGTCGATTGTCGACGCCATGCTAAAACAATTTCCAAACGCGCGTCTGACGCTGCTCAAGCCTTCTGCCTACGATGATGTTACTCGGCCCGCCTTGTTGCCCGGCGGATACAACAAGGTGCTGCAGCAGTTCTCCGGTTTTGTGGGCGAATTAGCGGCTGAAAAACACCTGAACGTCGCGGACTTGAATACACCTGTGGTCGAGGTTTTAAAAAATGCAAAAGAGAAAAACACATCTTTGGACACCCTGCTGATTCCCGATCGCATTCACCCGGGTCCGGCGATTCATTGGGTCATGGCGGAAAGCGTGCTGAAAGCCTGGAACGCGAAACCGGAAGTGACGTTCGTGCGAATTGAGGCTGGGGCGAAACTAACTGCTCAGGTTTCCAATACGCAAGTAAGCGAGCTGACCTTGACTGGCGGTCGTTTGCGTTGGACTGAGCTAGATAAGGCGCTGCCGCTGCCGTTGGGGCCGCTCGATACCGACCCTTTGCTGCAACTAACGCTGTCGTCTTCCGATTTGATCAGCGCGCTGGATATGGAAACGCTGCGGGTCACCTCGCTTGCGCCCGGGAAGTACAAGCTGCGAATCGATGACCAGGACGTTGGAATCTTCTCGGCCGAGCAATTAGGGACGGGAATCAACCTGGCGCTGTTGGAGACTCCGATGCTGGCCCAGGCACGGCGTCTCGGCGCGGACACCATGATCAAAACCACTTTGGATACTCAATTGTTCGAAATGGGAGCCAAACCGTCCGACGAAGTGCTGCCCGCGACAATCAAGCAGCTGCAAGCAGCGAAAGAACGCGCGGTCGCGCGCCAACGCGAAGACGCGAAACCCGTGTCGCACGGCTATGAATTGATTCCCACCGAAGCTGCGGCGCCCGGCAAGCGTTCAAAATAAAGAGCGGCAGGGTAAAAGGCGCGCCTAATCGGCCCAGGGTTTTGGCTCGCGGTCCCAGCGGTGTTTCTTCAATTCGGCCAGAAGCGATTTGTCGAGTCCGCCGAGATCGCTGGCCGCGAAGTTCTCCTTCACGTGATTCAAGTTGCGCATCCCGATGATCGTGGTGCTGATATCGGGATTCGACAGAATGAACCGCAGCGCCATTTCCGGCAGCGACATCCCCGGCGGCAGGATTTTCTTCAGCGCGTCCACTCGCCGCAGCGTTTCAGGCAAATTCTCCGGGCCGAAATACATGGCGCGCCAATCGCCGGCTGGGAATTTCGTATCGGCGGTCAATTTTCCGCCGAGGCTGCCTTCATCCAGTGGAACGCGAGCGATGACGCCAATATTCAGTTCCCGGCACACCGGCAAAAGCTCATCCTCGGGCGACTGATCGAAAATGTTGTAGATGACCTGAACCGCATCCACTAGACCGGTGCGAATTGCGGCGATGCCGTTCGCCGGCTCCCAGCGATTCAGGCTCAGCCCGAACCAACGAATCAAGCCGGTCTTCTTCAGTTCCTCGACCGTCTGGCGAAATTCGGGTTCTTTGGTCCAAGTGTCATCCCAAACGTGAAATTGCAGAACGTCAATGGACTCCACGCCCAGCGCGGTCCGGATTTTCTTGGCATATTTCAAAACGTGTTCGGCGGGGAAGACGTCGCGGTAGGCATAGGACGGCGTGGCCGGCCACCGCCTATTCATCGGCGGAATTTTGGACGCGGAATACAGACGCTTGCCCGGATTGCGCGCCAGCGTCTCGCCTAGCAGCGCGTCGCTCTTGCCCTCGCCATACGCCCACGCCGTATCGAAAAAATTGCAGCCCAGATCGACGGACGCCTGCAGCGACCGGCGCGAGCCGTCATCGTCGGACCCACTCCAGCCGCCCATGCCCCAAAGGCCGTAAGAAAGATTGCAGACGTCGACGTTGGTCCTGCCGAATTTCCGGAATTTCATGAGATTTCCTCCGCGTTCAGCCGCTCCAGACTTGCGGCTATGCCGTTGAAACGGCCGATTGCGACGCAGGGGATTGTATAGAAAAGTGGCGCGGGAAACGAATCGCGACGAGAACCAAATCAGACGAAAGGCCTGCGCACACGAACACTCCGGTTTTGCGCGCTTCTGCTAAAATATCGGACGCGGGGCTGTAGCTCAGATGGATAGAGCGGAGGTTTCCTAAACCTTAGGTCGGGAGTTCGACTCTCCCCAGCCCCACCACGCTTCGCAATTCCGTAGTATTTGTGACCGCCATTCGATTCGCGTCAGATTTGCGTTCAGTCGAAACTTCCCGTCACTCCCTGGAAGCCGTGCGCGGCCTGCTTCAGCAACCACTTCATCACCAGCGTGGTGCTGTAGCAATAAGCCAAGTTGTAGCCCAAGGTCGAGAAGCAGTGCAGCTCGCACGATTTTTTCATTTCATTCAGCTGCGGCACTTCGAAGTTTGGTTTCTCGATCGTGCCCCAGTTGTAGGTCGCGTTATACATGGGGAAACACGGTGCCAGAGTACCGTCGGTACGAATGATCAGCCAGTTCTGTCCGGCGCGGCAGCCCCAATGCTCGCTCTTGCCGCGCATGAATTCCTTCATGCTCCTCAATCGCGGAACGGAGTCGACCATTTTGTAGCCGCTGGCATTCTTGTCCGCCAGCCAGTCGAGAATTTCATCCACCTGCCCGAAATCCGCCGGGCGGATGTAGGTGTCATTCTCGTTCAAGTGCTTGAAGTGGTGCTGCTCCATCATTGGAGTTTCGTTGATGTGATAGGTGGTGGCGATCCCGTTGTCGTGCGCGATTTCGGTCAGCTCTCGCACGTCGTCCAGATTCGTCAGGCAAATGTTGATGTTGAAGAAAACCGTGTACCCGTACCGGTATTGCCGTTTGACCAGATACTCAAAATTAGACTTCACGTGTTCGAAAGCTTTGGGCAAGCCCGGCTTTTCTTTCACCGAGTCCACCGCAAAGTTGATCGTGGCGATTCCAGCATCGGCCAGGCGGTCGGTCACATTCGGCCGGAGCAGCCGCGCGTTCGTCGCTAAATACACCCAGAAGTCTTTCTTCGCTGCGTAGTAAATCACTTTATGCACGAAGTCGGGGCGCAGCAGCGGCTCGCCTCCGGTCGGCGCCAGCACGCGGCAGGGCGTGTCGTATAGCCAGTCGATCGCCCGCACCGCCACGTCTTCGGTCATGCCCTTTACGCGGTTGTCGTAAGACCAGCAGTAGTGGCAGTCCAGGTTGCATTTCCACTCGGTGAACAGGTACGAAATAATCGGCTGAAAGTCGCCCGTACGTACCCGTGACTTCATGTAAGGAACCAGCCAGCCGCGCATGTTTTCGAAAATCTCGGCTGCGCTCCAATGGCGTTTGCCGGTACGGCGCACGGTTTCGTGCGCCTGAATATCGGCGTCGTCGAGTTCGTGAATTAATTCGGGATGCTGCGGGAAAACCGGCTCAGGAAAACTTCGGCCTTCGGGAATCTGCGCGACGCTGGTGCGGGTTGCGGGCTGGTTGAGCAGGTGGTGGATCGGAACGTCGAGGCGGTGCGTGGGTATAAAACTATTCGAATTTTCAGGTGCGTTCAGTTCCGGCACGGAGTCTCCTTGTCCGCGAGGTGTGGCGGTTTCACGCTGAAAGCGTATTCGTTTTTTTTAAGTCCGTTCGGGCCCCGCCGGGCCGGCTCATTCATTCCGGCTGGGCGGCAGTCTAGCGCAAGCTATTCCGGACTTCCACAAATGTTATCCCCAAACAGGTAGATGCCAGACCCCCGGACGAGGGTGCAATCGAAATTACAGTTTTCGCCTTTTTCGGGTTGGCTGCCCGCCCGGTCAAGCAGGCGTGCGTTTCCGGACGAACCGTCCGGGTTGACGGAAGCATCCTATTTTTCGATTATGGAAGCCATGCGACCGGCGGTTGTCATTGGCGGGGGACTTTCCGGGTTGGTTTGTGCCTACCGGCTACGACAATCCGGGGTTCCGGTTTTACTGTTCGAAGCTTCGTCCTCGCCGGGCGGCATGATTGCCACCTGCGAGAAGAACGGATTTATTTTTGAGTGTGGCCCGCAAGCTCCGCGTTTTTCCGCGTCCTTGTGGCAACTCGTCTGTGAGCTTGGATTGGAATCCGAATTTGTGCGTGGCGACTCGCGCGCTCCTCGCTACATTCTGAAAAATGGCCGGCTGCACCCGGCGCCCTTTTCTCCGGGCGCTTTCCTGGGCACGGCGCTGGTCGGCGTTTCGTCCAAATATCGTTTGCTCAGTGAACCGCTTCGTACCACCCGTCCCCAGGGCCACGAAGAATCGCTGGCCGATTTTGTTGTCCGTAAATTCGATACGGATGTCTTGGACTATTTGGTTGATCCGTTTATTTCGGCGTTGCTCGGCGGCGACGTTCGCAAAATCGGCACAGCCAGCGCGTTTCCTTTTCTGGAACGCTGGGAACGTGAGCAGGGCAGTTTGCTGCGTGGCGCGCTTCACTCTCGCTCGGAGCAAGCTGCGAAGCGCAATACGAATGGTGCCGGCCACGCGCCAGCCAAATCTTTGAAAGTCACTGATGTGCTGCCTTCACTTGGCAACTTTCGATCGGGAATGGCGGCGCTGCCGACGGCGCTTGCGCGCAGTCTGGGAGAATCGATTCGCATTAACACCAAGGTTGACGAGTTGGAGCGTGTCGAAGGGAACGAATCCAGGCAACCCACTTGGCGAGTGCGACTGAAAAGCGGCGAGGTAATAGAATCCGACGCGGTCGTTCTTGCTGCTCCGGCGTATGAGTCGGCGCGGATCCTGCATAAATGCGCGTGCGACTTAAGCGCGGAACTTTCCGCCATCACCTACGCGCCCATCGCAGTCGTTTCCTTCGGCTACGCCCGACCGCAGGTGCGCGATCCGCTCCGTGGTTTCGGCATCATGATTCCTCGACGCGAAGGATTGCGCACGATTTTTCAGACTTGGAATTCCTCCCTCTTTCCTGGGCGCGCTCCTTCCGGACACGTACTGATCACCAGTTTTGCCGGAGGCGCCACCGACCCTGAATTCGCGGCCCAAGATGACGACGCCATTGCGGGCGCCATCCAAAGGGAAACGGCAACACTGCTGCAAATCGAAGGGCAGCCGGTCGAGCGCATGATTTGGAAACATTTCCGGGCGCTGCCGCAATTCAATATCGGGCATAAGGATGTGGTCGCCTCGATTTCCGAATCTGTTTCCCGCTTGCCCGGGATCGTTCTCGCGGGAAACTATTTGGGCGGCCGCTCGCTCGGCGAATGCTGCGACAGCGGAATCAAAGCCGCGGAACAAGCCCAGCGCTGGATTTCGGGTATAACGATGGCAAAATCAGCCGTAGGACGTTAGAAGCATTCAGTCGCCTTTAAAAAAGCCGGAAGGTTTTGGTGGTGGAAACACTCTTAATTATCGGGTTCGCCGTGATGACGGTCGCTCTAGCTGGGCGCGCATTTCAATGGTGGGGTACGGCTCGCGACGACAAGCGGCATCCAGCTCCCGGCACGCTCGTCAATATCGGAACTCATCGCCTTCACCTCCGCGAAATGGGTGAAGGTACTCCCACGGTGATTTTCGAATCGGGTTTGATGTCGACCGTGCTGACCTGGCAAGCGCTGCAGCCGGAAATTGCCAAGCTAACCCGCACCATTTGCTATGACCGCGCCGGCTTGGGCTGGAGTGACCCGGGGCCCATGCCACGTGATGCCCGGCGAATCGTGAAAGAGCTTCGGGAGCTTTTGAAGCGGGCAGAAATTCGACCGCCGTATGTTTTGGTGGGGCATTCTTTCGCAGGGGTGACCACGCGACTGTTCGCCGCGGAATTTCCCGATGAAGTCGCTGGCCTGGTCCTGATCGATCCCATAGTGCCCGGCGAATGGAACCCGGCCAGCGACCACAATCGCGGCCGCATCCGCACCGGCGCAAGAATCCTGCGCCGGGCCGCGGCTCTGGCGCGCTGGGGCGCCTTGCGCGCCGTCGCGGTCCTGCTTCGTTCGGACGTGAAACGAATCGCCGATCCTCTGGTGCGCTTGATGAGCAAAGGCGCTCCCAAAGGCGATGGAGACACCAAGAGCCCGCTGTTCTGGAATTTGCCACGCGCAGAGAGGGAGATGGCGCCGGTGTTCTGGGTGCTGCCCAAATTTTCTGAAACGATTGCCAGCCAGCTTGAAAATCTTCCGGAGAGCTCGAGACAACTCGCGGATGCGCATGTTCCGGACGGCATTCCCACTACGGTGATCTCCGCCGGGAACACGCCTGCCGTGCGTCGAGCAGAGCAAACGGCCGTCGCGCTGGCGTCTTCACCGGGCGAATATTTGAACGCAGCTCATTGCGGGCATTGGATCACGGAAGACGATCCCGATTTGGTTCGAGACGCGATCGAAAAGGTCGTTGTTCGCGCGCGGTCCAAAACGTTGGAAAGGGCGGCGGGCGAGAAAGACGAAGGCCGGAGTTTCACCGCAAACGCCTAAGCCGTCGACATTTCCGCCGCCGGAATTTAGTTGAAACGCACGTATTCGAAGTTCAAGGGCTGCCGGTTGATCCCGCGAATCGGCGGCGCAATCCAGTTGGCAAATTTGCCCGGCTCGATCACCCGTCCCTGCATCAGCGAAAGCACGAATTGCTGATCTTCATCGCTGGGCAGCCATTCGGTGCGATGGTTCTCCCAGGCCTCCTTGCTCAAAACTTGGCCGTCGGGACTCACGTGCTTGCCGGCAAAGTTTCCGATCTCGCGGTGGAAGCCTTTGTGCGGCAGCGTCAGGCGGAAGGGAATTCCCGCGTTTTCGATGATTTTGTTCCAGCGATCCACGCCGGCTTGAATTTCAGCGATGTAGTCGTCGCGCAGCCGCTCGTTTAATGCGGTCAAAGCCGGTACTTGCCGCGATACGACGTGATTTCCCGAAACTTCGAACACGGGATATTCGGCATTGGTCAGCACGTGGTCGTCGTCGATTTTGGTTTCGTCGTAGCGGCCTTTCAAGCCAGTGGTGTAATAGCTGGCCGCATTGGACGAAGCATCCGAACCAAAAAGATCGATGGTCACGCTGAAGTGAAAATTCAAATATTTCTGCATCGTCTCCAGATCGATCACGCCCAGCGCCCGAGTGTCGGCCGGAGTCGACACCTTATGCTCGCTCATCACTTCGCAGGTGCGCTGCAGAATGCGCCCCACACCGGTTTCGCCCACGAACATGTGATGCGCTTCTTCCGTCAGCATGAAACGGCAGGTGCGGGCCAGCGGATCGAATCCCGATTCGGCCAGTGCGGAAAGCTGGAATTTTCCGTCGCGGTCCGTAAAAAACGTGAACATGTAGAAGGCTAGCCAGTCTGGCGTTGGTTCATTGAACGCGCCGAGAATGCGCGGATTATCCGCATCGCCCGAGCGCCGGTCGAGCAGCGCCTCCGCTTCTTCGCGTCCGTCGCGCCCGAAATAACGATGCAGCAAATAAACCATGGCCCAAAGATGGCGGCCTTCCTCCACGTTCACTTGAAAAATATTCCGCAAATCGTAAAGCGAAGGGCAGCACATTCCCAGCAGCCGCTGCTGCTCCACTGACGCCGGCTCGGTATCGCCTTGCGTAACGATGACGCGGCGAAGCGTGGAACGATATTCGCCCGGGACTTCCTGCCACGCAGGCTGGCCCTTGTGCGTGCCGAAATTCACCTGGCGGTCGGCTTCGCGCGGCTGCAGAAAAATTCCCCAGCGGTATTCCGGCATGCGCACGTAGCCAAATTGCGCCCAACCGTCCGGCTCCACGCTGGTCGCGGTACGCAAATAAACCTCAAGAGCGTGGCTTTCACTCGGCCCCATGTCGTACCACCAATTCATGTAAGCCGGCTGCCAGTGCTCCAGCGCGCGCTGCAAGACGCGGTCGCGCCCCAAATCCACATTGTTCGGAATTTTTTCGGTGTAATCGATCATGGCCATCTCCTGATTCCAAAAAAATGAGAAGTATGAGCTTGAAAACTAAACGCGCTCCCATTTGAATTTCACCGGCGCCCCGGTCCCGTAAACTTTCAAGGCGCCGCTCTCGCCGACCGCATTCGGCCGCACGAAAACCCAGTTCTGCCAGGCGGAGAGCCGGCCAAAAATCCTGGTCTCCAGCGTTTCAGGCAGCCCAAATCGCAGATTGGCTTCGAGTCCAGTCAACGCGTCCGGCGAAAGCGCGGCCCGCGATTCGATTGCTTGCCGAACTTCATCCTGCCAGTCGAGTTCGTCGAGCGCCGCGGTAACCAGGCCCGCTTCGAGGGCTTCCTGTCCGGCCAGGGGCTGCCCGATCAGCGACTCCAGCTTTTCAATCTTGGCCGCATCGCCATAGAAACGCGCGGCGAGTCTCGCCAGATGATTGACCATCGGCAATGCGCCGAAATTCATTTTGGAAAGCGTCAGCGCAGCTTTGGTGTCGCTTTCAGGCGTGTCGAGCATGTAAACGCGGTCCGCGGCCAGCGCGAATTCAAGCAGTGTCCCAGCGAAGCACGATCCCGGTTCGACCAGCGCGAACATCGAACGCGAAGTGACATCAAGCCGCGCAAAAGTACGGCGCATCATTCCCAAGACTTCGCGGACGAACCAGTTGTTGTGATTGGCGAGAATGAATTCATCCATCTTTAGAACCGCATCCGCGCTTCCAGCGGTTTTCAGAATCCACAAACCCAAATCCGCTTCGCTGGTGCGCAGGTTCAAAATCGCGTCGTCCAGTTCACGCGCCATGCGCAATGGCCACCACTGCGCCCCTGCTGCCACAGCGCCCTCAACGGTCGTTGCCTCGCCAGCTTCAGGCGCGTGGATCGTGAGCGTTACGGTACGAGTATCGCGATTCAATTCGGCGTTTACGTACTTGTAGTGAAAACCGCCTTCGTCGATGGTTCGTTCGAGTGGGGTCAAAGCTACGCCTTTCGCGTCGGCTGGGCGATCGCTCTGCTCGGCGAGCTTCGCCGCGCGTAGCTTCACCTGCTCCGCAAACTGTTGAGTCTTGATCGTATCGTCGACCAAACCCCAGTCTTTTGCGCGCTGCCCCTTCACTCCGTCGGCGTTGGTGCAGAAAATATCCGCATGATCGCGACGCACGCAGCGTTTGTCGGTCAGCCGTGTCAATCCGCCAGTCCCCGGCAGAACGCCCAATAACGGCACTTCTGGCAAACTGACCGCCGAAGACCGGTCATCGACCAAGATAATTTCGTCGCAGGCCAGCGCCAGTTCGTAACCACCCCCGGCCGTAGTTCCGTTCAACGCTGCGAGAAATTTCAATCCGGAATGCCTGCTCGAATCCTCAATCCCATTGCGCGTCTCGTTGGTGAATTTGCAGAAATTCACTTTCCACGCGTGGGAAGAAAGCCCCAGCATGTAAATGTTGGCTCCGGAGCAGAACACTCGATTCTTCGCGCTGGTCAGCATCACCGTCCGAATTTCCGGATGCTCGAAACGCAGCCGCTGCAGAATGTCGTGCAGCTCGATATCGACGCCCAGGTCGTAGGAATTCAGCTTGAGCTTGTAGCCCGGGCGTAGACCGCCATCTTCATTCACGTCCATGGTCAGCGTCGCCACCGGCGCTTCGTATGCGATGCGCCAGTGCTTATACTTCGAGGGATCGGTCTGGTAATCGACCGGAACCACTTCCTGTCTAACTTCGGGTGTGACGACAGCGTCCACGATTCCTCCTACTCTTTCGGCGGTTGTATAGCCTGCTTCAATTTCGCAAAACTTTGTTCGACCGACTCGCGCGAAGTTTCCAAGTGCACGTCGGCCTTCCGATACAGCGGCTCGCGTGCCTCTAGAATGCGGCGAAGATCTTCCATCGCCTCGGCGTTATCCGCCATCGCGCGAAAATCTCCCTGGGCGATGACCCGGGACATGTGCTCTTCCGGTTTGGCCTTAACCCACACCGTAAAACAACTGCCCAGCAATTGATCGTATGTCTCTTTTTCAGAAACTACTCCGCCGCCAATAGAAATCACCGCGCGCGGCCGTGTTCGCAGCACTCGATCCAACGCTTTCTTTTCGATTCGCCGGTAGCCGGTCTGCCCGTAGAGCGAAAAAATTTCAGATAAGTCCGTGCCGGCGTCTTTCTCGATTTCTTTATCCAGTTCGACGAACGGAACTCCGAGATCGGCGGCCAACATCGAGCCGAGCGTCGACTTTCCCGCTCCGCGTAGGCCAATCAATGCGATGCGGCCGTACCGATCGCGATCGGACGCGCCAAATTCAGCCACCAGTCGCGCCGCTGCCGCGTTGAGCTGGCGCTCTGGAATTTGCGCCAGAATCCGGCGCAGCGCGTCTTCCGCGGCACCATTCGGCTTCTCCGCGCTGAAAACCTCCCCCATCGGAATGTTTAACGCCGTGGTAATCCGGTTCAGCAGAATGATCGAGACATTTCCCTCGCCAAGTTCGATCTGGGCTAAATGCCGCTCCGAAACATCCGCCTCCTGCGCCAGCATCTTGCGGGTCATGCCCCGGCGGCTGCGCGCATCGCGAACCTTTTGCCCGACAAACAAAAGAAAGTCGGCATCGCCGGCAGGTTCAGAACTCACAGCAGCGAGAGGGCGATGGCCGGAAGTGTGTGCGGAAGGCATAAACGAGACTTGCACTATAATGCACATCCCGCATCGTCTGCAAGGCCGATTTTTGGTACAATGTAGGCACGGGCCCTCTATTTAAGTCTATTATAATGAATCATATAATGTTTCGGTTCGGAGCAGCTCGATAGTCGGCGTGCAGTATTATGCTGCGGCAAAGACCAGGCTAGCGAAGTCTGCGGCCTTTACGGTACCGCACCAAAAACCCCCCATCCGTACCATAGCCAGGTACCGACCCCGCGCAGATAGTTGTCCTATGCGCGCCCGATGTCCCCACTGTGCGGCTCAGATCGAACTCGATGACACCCGCAACGCCGGCCGGCGTATGGCCCAAGTGCGCTGCTGGATGTGCGCCCAAAGCTCGGTAGTCGATCTCACGCCTCCGGACATGAACTCCTCCACCATCGAACTCAGCTCCGTACCGGATTTCGATCGCGAACTCGGGACTCACCGCATGTCCCGCGCGTCTGGTGCGCGAGGCGCAACGCTCGACCTGCCGGAACACAAGTCAATCATGATTTCGGTGCTGGAAGGTGCGTCGCAAGGAATCGAGCGGGGCATGACCGTCCCACTGGTGACCATCGGCCGGCTGCGCGGCGGCGCCGATATCGAAATCGACGACGGCAAGGTCTCGCGCCTGCATTGCGCCATCGAAGTCACTAACGATTCGGTGCTGCTACGCGACCTGCGCTCCACCAACGGTACATTTGTGGGCGAACGCCGCATCCAATCCATGCAGCTGGACCAATCCGCCGAGTTCCGTATCGGCGAAACCAAAATCCGCGTAGCCATCCTGCCGCGCGAATCGACTGCCCACCACCAGTACGAACCAGCTGGCACCCGAAAATTTGCCCATACGTAGTTTCCGTCCCTGCGGTACTCTGAACCCCTAAATCTAAAGCTGGACCGTCGCTGCGCGGCGATGCTTGTCCGGTGGTCAAATCTCTGGGGGAGAGTGTGGTTGATGAAAAGCGCAACCCGAAGTGGGGCATGGATCGTCCGATTGCCCGTCGTGATTTTCTGAATGGATTTGGAATCGCGGTCGGAGGTTCACTCGCACTAGGCGGCACGAATTGGTTCGAAGCTTTAGGTTTACCTGGCTCCCCGTTTTCGTCCCAAGCCACATCTAGTAAAGAATATTACCCGCCGGCCCTGACCGGCCTGCGCGGAACCACCGACGCTGTAATGGAAGTGGGCCACGCGCTGCGCGACGGCAACACCTGGGGCGCTCCCATCCAGGATGCCGAGAAATACGACCTCATCATTGTTGGAGGCGGCCTCAGCGGACTTTCCGCCGCGTACTTCTACAGAAAAACGGCCGGCCCCGACGCCAAAATCCTTATCCTTGAAAATCACGACGACTTCGGCGGCCACGCACGACGGAACGAGTTTCATACCGAGAAGCGCATGTTACTCGGCTACGGCGGCACCCAATCGATCGCGAGCCCGAAACTGTACAGCGCGCAAGCCAAGGGCTTACTGCAGGAACTGGGAATCGAAGTCCAAAAGTTTGACAAGTATTTCGATGCGGATTTCGATAAGACCCACGGCCTGCAGCGTGGCGTCTTCTTCGATCAGAAAACTTTTGGCGTCGACAAACTCGTTGTCGGCTCCGGCAGGCCGCACCAGGAAACGGAGGAAGAAGAAAAATCCGACCGCGCCGAGTTTCTGGATCAAACGCCCTTATCGAAAGAAGCCAAAGCAGACCTGAAGCGTCTTTATGCCGACAAACAGGATTATTTGCCGGGCATGTCTGCATGGGACCGAAAAGTCCTGCTGGCCAAGACCAGCTATAAAGATTTTCTGCTGAAGTACGCCAAAATAACTCCTGACGCGATTCCTTTACTGCAAAGCGAAACGTACGGTCTCTACGGAGTGGGCATCGACGCCGTGCCGGCGGGAGACATGGCCGGCCTGGGCTATCCCGGTTTCGGCGGCATGGACTTGTCCGGCCCTCCAGGTCCCGGTCTCGGCGTGGAAATCACCAAGCAGGGTGACGACGAGCCCTACATCTATCATTTCCCGGATGGCAATGCTTCGATCGCTCGGCTGCTGGTGCGTTCGCTCATCCCGGCATCGGCTCCAGGGAGCACGATGGAAGACATCGTCACCGCGAAACTCAACTACGCCACGCTCGACGACGCGTCGTCGCCCGTTCGCATTCGGCTCAACAGCACGGTGATTCAGGCGCGCAACGTGGGTGATCCCGGCTCGTCCAACGAAGTGGAAGTGACCTATGTCCGCGACGGAAAACCGCGCGCGGTTCGCGGCGCGACCTGCATTTTGGCCTGCTGGAACATGGTGATTCCGTATATGTGCCCGGAATTGCCGGAGGCGCAGAAGCAAGCGCTGGCCTACGGCGTTAAGGTTCCGTTGGTTTATACCAATGTGCAAATCGCCAGTTGGCAATCGTTAAAGAAGCTGGGCATCAGCCATGCGCGCTGTCCGGGAAGTTATTTCGACTCGGTCACGCTGGATTTTCCGGTCAGCATGGGCGCTTACAAATTTCCGAACAATCCCAGCGAGCCATGCCTCCTGCATCTCGAACACGTCCCTTGCAAAGCGGGCCTTCCGGCGCGCGAGCAGCAACGCGTGGGACGAATGGAGCTTTACACCACCCCGTTTTCAACCTACGAGCGGCACATTCGCGAACAGCTCGCAGCAATGCTGGGGCCCGGAGGTTTCGATCCGGCGCGGGACATTCAGGCCATCACCGTCAACCGTTGGCCGCACGGCTATGCCTACGAATATAATTCGCTCTTCGATCCGGATTGGCCGGAAGATCAGCAACCCTGCGTCATCGGCCGGCAACCCTCGGGCCGCATTTCCATTGCGAATTCAGACGCAGAAGCTTTCGCCTACACCAACGCGGCGATCGATCAAGCCTACCGAGCGGTTAAAGAAGTCGCGCGTTTCCGGCAAGCACCGGCGAGCTAGAGAGAAAGCTGCCGGGCTTTCCGCTTGGACATTGATCGTTTTCCGTGGAATGCTACGGCTCGGGCCGGTGTGCCGGCCCAACCATGAAACTTCTCGATCCGCTTTTCACTACCGAACGCGTGCGCGAAATCTTCTCGGATCAGACTCGAGTCCAGCGCATGCTGGATTTCGAAGCCGCGCTTTCCCGCGCGCTAGAGAAAACCGGCGTGGCGCCAACGAAATCGGCAGCCGCGGTCGCCGGTCAGTGCCATGCCAAACTTTATTCGCTCTCAGAATTGGCCACCGTGGCAGCCCAAGCCGGAAATATCGCGATTCCTCTAGTGAAGCAGCTGACAGGTCGGGTCGCCAAGTCCAACCAGGTCGCCGCCGGATACGTGCATCTCGGCGCGACCAGCCAGGACGTGATCGATACCGCCGTCGTTCTGCAATTACGCGAAGCCATCGACGATACAGACACGAGCTTGCTGGGTTTGTCGAAGCAACTTGAAAAGCTGGCGACCCTGCATCGCGGGACCGTCCTGGCAGGGCGCACCTGGATGCAGCAGGCGGCTCCGATCACGCTGGATCTGAAATTCGCCGGATGGCTCGACGCGCTCGATCGCCATCGCGAACGCCTGGCGCAGACACGCAAGCGCGTCGAAGTCCTGCAATTTGGCGGTGCGGTCGGGACGCTTGCGGCGTTGGGCAACAACGGTCCGCGGGTGGCTGCGGCGCTGGCTGGCGAATTGAAATTGGCCCTTCCCGAAATTTCCTGGCACACCCAACGCGACCGTTTTGCTGAACTCGCCACCAACTACGGATTGCTGCTTGGGACCCTCGGCAAAATCGCTCGCGACATTTCGCTAATGGCTCAGACGGAAGTCGCGGAACTGGCCGAGCCCTCCGCAGCGGGGCGCGGTGGATCTTCCACCTTGCCGCAAAAACAAAATCCCGTGGGTTGCAGCGTGATTTTATCGGCGTCAATCCGCGTACCGGGTCTAGTGTCGACCATGCTCAGCTTAATGGTCCAGGAGCACGAACGTGGACTGGGCGGATGGCAGGCGGAATGGGAGACGCTTCCGGAGATTTGCATGCTGGCTGCCGGGGCGCTGGCACACCTGGAAAAAATTCTCGCGGGTCTGCAGGTCGACGAAAAAGCCATGGACCGGAATCTCCACGCATTTAATGGCCTGCTCATGGCCGAAGCTGTGTCGACGGCGCTGGCCAAGAAAATCGGCAGAATGGAAGCTCACCAGCTGGTCGAACAGGCGGCTCACCACGCCATCGAATCGGGAAAATCGTTTCGTGATGTGCTGGTCGAGAACAAGGAAATCTCGAAGTATCTTTCTCGGACGGATATTGATCGCTTGTTGCGGCCCGGCAATTACATCGGGAATGCACAGGCCACGGTCGACCGCGTGGTAAAGACGAGCAAGAAGTCGCGCTCATAACCAAGGGAAGGGACGGAAATGCCGCATGTAAAGGTCAACGGCGCTTCGCTGCGATACGAATGGGATGGACCAGCGGACGCGCCGGTCGTTTTGTTGTGCAATTCGCTGGGAACGAATCTGGCCATGTGGGACCCGCAAGTTCCAACGTTCACCCGCGAATTTCGCGTTCTGCGCTACGATTCGCGCGGCCACGGCCAATCCGAAGTAACCCCAGGCCCGTACACGATCGATGGTCTGGGTCGAGATGTTCTAGGACTTCTCGACGCTTTGCAGATTCGGCGCGTGCTCTTCTGCGGCCTTTCGCTGGGCGGCGTCATCGCCCAATGGATGGGCGTGAGCGCTCGCGACCGCCTGAACGCGATGGTCATCAGCAATTCCGCGGCGAAAATCGGTAACGACGATTTCTGGAACAAGCGCATCGAGAAATTGCGCGCCGACGGAATCGCGCCGGTCGCGACTGCCCAAGTGGCGCGCTGGTTCACTGAGAAGTACATCGCAGCACAACCGCAGGTGATCGATAAGATGAAGCAAATGTTCGTGGCCACCTCAGTCGACGGCTACATTGCCACCTGCGAAGCCCTGCGGGACAACGATCTACGCGGCGCGATCAACCACATCCAAACGCCTACGCTGGTAATTGCCGGCGCGAACGACGTGGTGACCCCGCCTTCCGACGCTAAATTCATGGCCGTCGGCATTCCGGGCGCGCAGTATGCCGAGCTGAACGCCTCCCACCTCTCGAACATCGAGGATGCCGCGGAATTCACCGACACAGTGATGCGTTTCTTTTCGCATCAGGAGATTCGCTGATGGACGATCGCGAACGACACGCACAGGGCATGAAAGTCCGTCGCGAAGTTCTCGGCGCGAAGCACGTCGACAAAGCCGAAACCGCGAAGACGCCGTTCACCGAGCCATTTCAGGATTTGATCACCCGCTACGCCTGGGGCGAGATCTGGTCCCGTCCGGGCTTGCCCCGGCAAACCCGCAGCCTGATCACGCTGGCCATGATGGTCGCCCTTAATCGCGGCGACGAATTTCGTATGCACGTGCGCGCGGCCATGAATAACAAAGTCTCGCGCGAAGAAATTCAGGAGACCTTGCTGCAGTGCGCGATCTACTGCGGAGTGCCGGCCGCCAACTCCGCTTTTCACATCGCGCAGGAAGTCTTCGCCGAGATTGACGCTGCTCAGTGAAGCCGTTTCGCTGTAACATTGAAGTTGACGGAACCTCACGAACGACGGCAATTCCTGGAATTCGTTTTTAATCCTCCGGAGGATTTGAGTGATGGCAATCGAAAAAGTGGGTGTGGTGGGTTGCGGCCTGATGGGCTCGGGAATCGCTCAGATCGCTGCGCAAGCCGGGTGCCAGGTGACCGTCCGCGAAGTGAACGCCGCTGTACTGGAAAAGGGACTGGCGTCGATCGACAAAAACCTCCAGCGCCTGGTCGACAAGGGAACTCTCGCCGCCGGCGATCGCGATCAAGTGCGTGGACGCTTGCGCGGCACCACCAATCTCGAAGACCTAAAAGACTGCGACCTCATCATCGAAGCCATCATCGAGCAACTCCCCGCCAAGCGCGAACTCTGGAACGCGCTGGACAAAATTTGCGGCCAGAACACCATCTTCGCCAGTAATACGTCGTCGCTTTCCATCACCGAAATGGCCACCTTTACCCAGCGCCCGGATCGTTTCCTCGGTCTCCATTTTTTCAATCCGGTTCCGGTGATGAAGCTGGTCGAAGTAATTCGCACCATCGCCACGGACAAGCAGGTCGAAGAAGCCGCAGTCGCTTTCTCGACCCGAGTGGGTAAAACGCCGGTGCGCACCACCGACCGCACCGGCTTCATCGTCAACCGCCTGCTGGTGCCATTCCTGCTGGACGCCATCCGCGCGCTGGAAGAGGGCGTCGGCTCCATCGAGGACATCGACAATTCGATGAAGCTCGGCTGCGGCCATCCCATGGGCCCGCTCACGCTTCTAGATTTCGTCGGCAACGACACCACCTATTACATCGCCAACATCATGTTCGACGAATTCAAGGAAAAGCGCTTCGCTCCTCCTCCGCTGCTGAAGCGCATGGTCCTGATGGGCTGGAACGGCCGCAAAGCAGGCAAGGGTTTCTACGATTACAGCGACCCAGCTAAACCTAAGCCGATCAGCCTGACCTAAGCGCGATTCGGCAGGCCAGCGCCAAAACCCAATAAAACAGGCCTTTTTCAGGGTTCATTCGCTGGACTTTAGTACTAGCGAATTGAGCATCCTGGCCCATGGCCGAAAATCGCTCCCCGGAGGTACCTTCATTTCAGCGCAGATTGCTCTACGGCACGCTTTCGGCCGGCGCTGAAACAAAGGTCTTCTGGGGGAACGAATGAAGTCTGAGGGAACGCGAAATTTTCTCCGCTCCATGCTCCTCGTCGCCGCAGCGACGATCGTGAGCCAGCCAGTTCTAGCGCAACAACCGGTCTTCCTTCACGTCGCAGCCAGCGAAAGCGGTCCGGATCCCATTGCTTTTATGCGCCCTCAGTATTTTCGTCATGATTCCGCCGCGAGCCTCTCGGCGCCTCCAACTTCAGCCTTCACTCCCACCCAAATTCGCCATGCCTACGGCTTCGATAAAGTGACGAATCAAGGCGCGGGCCAGACCATCGGCATTGTAGACGCCTATGACGACGCGAATGCGGAAGCTGACCTGGGAGTATTCAGCAAACGCTTTGGTCTCCCAGCCTGCACCACGGCGAATGGCTGCTTCCTCAAGACCTACCAAACCTCCCGCAAACCGGTCGCAAACGCCAACTGGGCCATCGAAGTTTCACTCGACGTGCAGTGGGCCCACGCAGTCGCGCCCCAAGCCAAAATCGTTTTGGTCGAAGCATCGACCAACAATCTCAGCGACCTTCTAGCCAGCGTGGACGTCGCGGTGCGCCACGGCGCCTCCGCCGTTTCGATGAGCTGGACCTCCGGCGAAATTTCCGGAGAGCGCAGCCTCGACAATCACTTTGTATCCAGCGGTGTCACGTTCGTCGCCGCCTCCGGTGATACCGGCTCCGGCGTTGCCTATCCCGCGACGTCGCCGGACGTGGTAGCCGTTGGCGGCACCTCCCTGCAACTGGATGCGAACGGTAACTACGCCTCGGAAACTGCCTGGAGCGGAAGCGGCGGCGGTCAAAGCGTCTACGAATACGAACCTCTGATGCAATCGCAGTTCCCGAATCCCGGACGACTCGCGCGGCATGCGCGGCACCCCGGACGTCGCTTACAACGCGAACCCCGGAACCGGCTACGCGATTTACGATTCGATGGGCATCAGCGGTGCGAGCGGTTGGTTTCAAGTTGGCGGCACCAGCGCCGCTGCTCCGCAATGGGCCGCGTTGGTGGTGATCGCCAATTCCATGCGCGCCACGCTGCGCAAAGCAAATCTCACCAGCGCCAATGGAGCGCTCTACAACGCCGCGAAGGGCCGCGTCCCCAATTTCAACCCGGTGAATTCCGGCGCCAATGGTTCCTGCGGCCAAATGTGCGACGCCAGCGCCGGTTTCGATTACGTGACCGGTCTCGGCACTCCCCAGGCATCTGGATTGATTCAAGCCCTGGTAGCCAAGCCATAAATCATAAAATCTGTTGTGCCGCGGTATTAGCCAATATTTGTTGCGAGATTTGGAACTGCCGCTTCAGCCCTCCACCTGGAATCCGATTCCCTGGTGTATAGTTTTTTAAGGCGCCACTTTGAAAGCCGCCCGTCATTCCGGCTCTTTCAAACTGT
>CAWIEL010000070.1:0-10687 GCA_963835025.1 uncultured Acidobacteriota bacterium | reverse complement strand
ACGCATTGCTCCCCCAATCGTGTTCAGCTTCTCGAGCGCCGCTCGAGGCAACTTCAGCTCGGCTGCCTTCAGGTTCTCCCGGAGGTGCCCGAGCGACGACGTCCCGGGGATGAGCAGGATGTTAGGGGCGCGGTGGAGGAGCCACGCGAGGGCCACCTGCATGGGGGTAGCCTCGAGCGACTTGGCGACCTCGGACAACGTCGACGACTGCAGGGGCGTGAATCCACCGAGCGGGAAGAACGGCACGTACGCGACGCCCTCCTTCGCGAGCTGGTCGACGAACGCGTCATCCGTACGATGCGCTAAATTGCACTGGTTTTGCACGCAGACGATCTCGGTGAGAGGCCTCCGTTTGAATCGCCGGCGAATCTGTTACGAAGTAGCAGGGGCGTGGACGTTCACGCCAGGTGCGGTGATTGAGACGGATAAACGTATAGGTAGGTTACCGGAAAAGTAATTTACTCCCGTGGAAGCCCGCTTCAGTTTCCGGGATTTGAATGGCTCTCGCCGGAAGCTTTCGGAATTACTCGCTCTGGCCAATTAGCACGTATCTGCGAGTCTTGTTATCGGGAAACAAAAACTCGTAGGTTTGGTCAGTCTCGTACGAGTTCTTATGTTCGTCTTTCACCAACTTTGCTTTGTAATCTCCGGGTGACAAGACGCCGTCATAGACACCCTGAAGGCAATATTTCTTACCTTCGATAACGACATTGAGATGGAAATAACCGGCGACCAACTGTGATGAAACGACGTGAACCGATATGGGATAGTCGGCCGAACCCGAGGTCATCGAACCCAAGGTCGGGCCCGCGAGCGGAACGAACAGCGAAACGAACAGGAGCATTAGAATCAGCGTGTAACTCTTCATATAGCCTCCGTGAGCTAGCGGACATCTGGAATGGTTCGGGTTTAGTTGCCCGATTACCGCGTTAAGCAGGACCTCGCCATTGCCCGGCTATTTTTTGGGCCGGCTGGTCACGAGGGAGAACTTTTCCGTCAGCAACAGCCCTTCGTCCGGATCCGTATTGACGAGCTTCACTTCGAGGGGAGTGTCGTGCGAGTCGAAGCGGTCGCGAGCTACGAAGAAATAAACGCCGCCCGCTTCGGCGGTGAGATGCGCTGCCGCTGTGTTGGTACCGTGGCCAAACGAGGGCCCCGCATGATTCTGCCACTTCACGCACAGGTGATGTTCGCCGGCGTCCACAGCGGTCACAGCATTTTCTAAGAGTGCCTCAGGAAAGACCGATATATCATTCGACAGCTAGCCCGGGTACGCCACGTTCACCGTTGAGGAATTACCGAGACCGAGGCGCGGACCTTTCGAGATTGGGCATCCGCAAGTACACGAAATCCCATGAAAGATTTTCAAACGCGAGACAAGCGGCCACTCCGAGGGCCGCGCCCCGACCCACCGGGTCCTCCGCTCAAAAACTACATCACGCCCGCCGGCCTGCAGCGGCTGAAAGACGAGCGCGCCTTCCTGCTCACCCGCGAGCGCCCCGCCGTTGTGGACGTAGTCGCATGGGCCGCCAGCAATGGCGACCGCAGTGAAAACGCCGACTACCAGTATGGCAAACGCCGCCTCGGCCAGATTGATTCGCGAATTCGCTTCCTCACCAAACGCATTGACGCCGCGGTGGTCGTGGACCCCGCCGCCCGTCGGCCGGCCGCCGCCGCGTCGCGAGTTTTTTTCGGCGCAACCGTCACCTACAAAGACGCGGCCGGAGCCAGACACGTGGTCGCCATCGTCGGCCTCGACGAAGTCGATCTCGACCGCAGCTACATCAGCTGGCGCTCGCCTCTCGCCAACGCGTTGATGAAGTCCACCATCGGCGACAGCGTTGAACTGCGCGCGCCAGCGAAGACCGAATATCTCGAGATCGTCGACGTCGAGTATGCGCCGATTCCGATGGATCCTTTCCGCGAACCGCTGGGAGCTGAGTCGAAGCCCAAAGTCGAACGCTCCTAGACCAAGCCGCCTGACTCGAGTGCGGGCATGGAAGCGATGGACCAGTGGCTGGGTACGCTGCGAAGGGCCTTTGAGACCAACTTCGACCAGCTGGACGAAGTTCTGGCCGATATGAAAAAACGCAAGAGCGGCAAAAAGCGAGGAACGAGATGACCTTGAAGGTCGAAGGAAACAAGGGGCGTCGCATCATCTACAAAATACTCGGCGGCGGCGTCTTCGTGCTAGTTGCGCTGGTTGGGTTGGTCTTTATTGCGCTCGAAGTTCGCACCACCGGTTCCTATGAGCGCACGTTCAACGCTCCCGCGGAAAAAGTATGGCGCGTGTGGACCGCTGAGGATTCGATCAAACAATGGTGGGGGCCGACGGGCTACACCGCTCCATTGATTAGAAATGACCCGCGAGTGGGCGGGACTTATTTGTGGGAGATGAAATCAGCAAAAGGAGAGACGTTCTGGAACACGGGCGTTTATCAGGAAGTGGTTCCGGACAGAAAGATCGTTTCCACTCTGTCGTTTGCGGATGAAACCGGCAAGGCCCTTCCTGCCTCGAAGGCGCCGGTCCCGGGCCGCTGGCCGGATGCGGTTACGGTGACTGTAGATTTCACGGAGTCGAATGGAAAGACGAGGGTCACCGTCACGGAGGCAGGGCTTCCACTGCTGGTGAAGATCGCGTCCAAGTTTGCCTGGGATCAACAGTTCGACAAGATTGAGGGTTTGCTTTGAAGGACGAGTCCGGGATCAGCGGTCGTTCTTGAATGAGTTGCAGTGATTGTCGCGCCCGCCGGTTGGCCGCGGCGTGCTGCAGATCAGACGGCCACCGTTGAAGTTGTGAATTGTGTCGGCTTCGCCAAATTCTTGTCGAACCATTTACCAATTTCCTTCTCTCGTTTCTCCTCCCGAGATTTAAGTGCGCCGCTACGACGTAGATTGGCTATGACTTGAAAGCATGCGATGGGCGGCGCAAGCCGCTGCGATATTGCCTCGGCGCTCTTGCTGACGTATGCTCCGCCCAACAGTTGAGACCGGGCCCAACCTGGTCCGCACGATTGGGGTCGCATGAAAAAACTCAAATGCCTGGCGATATTTCTCTGCGTGTTGGTGGCGGTCTCCGCGTGGGGCCAGGAGTTGGCGAAAAGGCTGACCAACGAGAGCGTGATCGAAATGGTGGGCCTGGGTCTATCCGACGATGTGATCATCACCAAGATCCGCGCCGATAGCGCGGCGGGCACGACCAAATTCGACACCAGTATCGACGGGCTGAAGGCGCTGAAGGCCGGAAACGTTTCGGACGCGGTGATCAAAGTGATGATCAATCCGGCTCCGCCGCCGGCGCCGGTGGTGGCCGCTGCGACACCGATGACGCTGGACCCGAATTTCCCGCCGCCGGAAGTGGGCGTGTACTGGAAAGACGGCGCAAATTTTATTCTGGTGCAGGGGCAGGCCATCAGCAATGCCAAAGCCGGCGGACGCGCCGCGAGTTATTTTACCTACGGGGCGCGCGGCCAGCATTGGGATGCGACGCTCAATGGGCCCACCTCACCTAACATCGTGAAAGACCGCCGGCCGGTATTTTATTTTTATGTGCCGGATGGCTCCGACGGTTCCGATTACGTCCTGATCAAATTACAGAAAAAAAGCGACCGCCGGGAATTCCAAGTGGGCTCGTTCGGGGGAATCAGTGGAGGGAAGTCCGGCGTGAAAAAAGATACGGAAATTCCATTCAAAGCCGAACACATCGGCATTCGAATGTACAAAGTCACGCTGGAGAATGATTTTAAGCCCGGCGAGTACGCGTTCTTCATGGGTACCGGCACCAATTCCAACATGGGCGCCGGCCGAGTTTCGTCATCGTCGGGAGGCAGCGCGGCCGGCCGCGTCTACGATTTCAGCATTCCGCAGTGATCGCTACAGTATCGCGAGATGAGCGAAACGATTCGAATGGTGAAGGGGGGCTACTTTATGCTGCGCCTAATTTTGTTGGCTCTTGTATTGGCGTGTGCGATTTTGCCGGTGGCTTCGGCTCAGACGACCGACGCTGGCTATCCCGGTGAATTGACGCCTTCGCTGGCGGCGAGTGCCAAGGAGATGCATTTGGCGGTTCACCGCAATCTAGCGGACGCGGCGGAGGCCATGCCCGCCGATGAATATTCCTTTCGGCCGACGCCGGAGGTCCGAACCTTCGCGCAGATGGTTGGTCACCTGGCCAATGCGAACTTTTTCTTCTGTTCGCAAATCGCGGGCGAAAAGTCACCGGCGACGTCCGCTGACTACAAGCTAATCACCGACAAGGCCGCGCTGGTGAAGGCGTTGAAGGATTCGCTCGACTATTGCGACCAGGTGTACGCCGCGACCACCGACGCTACATTCACCCAGCCGGTGCAAATTGCGAATGTCGGCGGCCAGGGATCGACCAAGACTGTGCGCGGCGCGATGTTGATGTACAACACCGCCCACAATGACGAGCATTACGGCAATCTGATCGTATACATGCGGCTGAAGGGCCATGTACCGCCGTCCACTGCACGCGCGCAGCAGCAAAAGAACTAGTGTGGGATCGAAGCCGGACGTGGCGACGAGATTATGATTGACCCACTGACGCAAAAACCCTTTAGATGAGGATGCGCTTTGAATCTTCCCGACATGAGAATAAAAGAATGCGCGGACTAGCTCAGACTGCCGGCTTTCTTCTTTGCTGCGCGGTGGCAACCGGTGCGATTGCGATTGAGCCGGCGTTGCACGTTTCCATCGTATTGGCTGGGCAGGATGGGCCGCTCGAAATTACGGGCATGAAGGCGACCGGAGGCCCGGGCTTCGTATCGATGCACATTCGCAACGTCTCGCCCAAGGCCACGCGGGATTATTGGGTGTTGCCGCTGGTCCGTAGTCCCAACGGGCAGGTCTTTCGCTCAGTGAACGTCCATGCCGCCATAACACCGGAATTGGGCAAGCTGGCGCCGGCGAGCGAGGCGTGGGATACGCATACTGGCGACGTCGTTTTCGGAGCTCTAACGATCTCTGCGAAGGAGCTTCGGTCGACTTGTCTGAGAGTCACGCCTATGATTATGGCGGTTGAGTTTGCGGATGGAACGTCATGGGATGCGAGCCCGGACGAAATGGCCGACGCGATGGCCCGTGCCGACCGCCTGGCCCAAGCACCCGCGTGCAAAAATTCCGCCGAAGCGAGTGCGTCTTTACTCCAGATCGACGCTTATGGTGTGCCTAAAATCGGAGGGATCGGGAGGAAGGCACGCGAGTCCGACCCGCACGAGCCGGAAGAGTCGAACGGATCGCAGGCTTTCACATTCGCATGCCCGCTGATTCGAGTGAGCGACAGCAGCGTTCACGCGATGTGTGGAATCGCCACGGACCTGCCGCTGCAAGGGAGCGAATCGCCGGCAACGGCCGGGCCGTCGAATTAATCTTGTAAACCTTATGACTGGCAGCTTCTGGAAAACGGTTCCGCGCACATCGGTCGCCCTTTTTTTACTGGGCGTGTTTTCTATTTTTAGCATCATCGGATTTGCCAGCGACATTGGTGAAATGGGACGGCAGTTGCCGATGCGCTTGCTGCTGAACGTATTGATCTCCGGCATCTTCCCGGTGTTCTACGCCATTTCGGGTTTAGTGCTCCGCAAAAATATCTGGAAGGCCATGGTGCCGTTATTTGCGGTGCATATCGGGCTGATTAATTGGCTGGCGGTGCTGCTGCCCAGCCCGCCACTGATCGCCGCGGACATGGCGCGGCTGCAAAGCAGACTGGAGTTCGACGGCGTGGCCATCACCGTCGCGGTCTTCCTGGGATACGCCGCGTTTCTTTATGCCACGATCGTCGAGGCACGCCGGTATTTCCGGGTGCACACGGAAATCGAACTTGCGGCGGAAATTCATCGGGTGCTGGTCCCGGCGATTGATTCGAAGCTTGGGAGTTTTGAATTTTACGGGTACTCGTTGCCCAGCGGGGAAGTTGGCGGCGACCTGATCGACGTGGCCGGTACGGATTCGCGCTGGGTTGCGTATCTCGCTGATGTCTCGGGTCACGGAGTCGCGCCGGGAGTGGTCGCCGGAATGGTGAAGAGCGCCGCGCGCATGTTGCTCAGTTCCGCCGAAGGGGATGCGCGGCTGATGGCGCGCTTGAACGAAGTTCTGTACCCGCTGAAAAAGCCGGATATGTTCGTCACGTTTTGTTTTGTCGAATGCAACGCCGGACGCTTGCAGTTTGGCACCGCGGGCCATCCGGCCATTTTGAAATATTCGGCCAATACTAACGAAGTGACCCAGCTGGAGTGTTCGAATTTTCCGCTGGCCATGATGCCGGACGGGGAATTCGAAGCCGCGGCGCTCGCGACTGAGCCGGGCGACGTGCTGGCGCTCTACACCGATGGCCTGCTCGAATCCGCGAACGCCGCCGGCGAAGAATTTGGAATCAAAGGCCTCGAAAACGAATTGCGCGCGCACGGCAGGGAATCGTTGAAGGCAATTTGCGCGTCGCTGCAAGCCAGCGTCGCCAAACACGGCGCGCAGCTCGACGACCAGTCCGTCCTGCTGATTCGGCATGCGGTGGGATAGTCCAGTGTCGTGGGACTGTTCTGCTGAAAGTATCAGTACCAATTTTTGCGATAGGCGAACCACCAGCTGAAGATGCCGATGGGTATGGTCGCGGCGAGCGCCCACCAGAGCGGCAAAAATAAATCAGCCGTCAAACCGAGAACCGTGAAGGTCGCCCAGAAAATCCTTTTCTCCATCGCTCTATCCTAGCGCTGCAATGAAAGGCACGCCCCACTGAAAGTGGGGTGCAGACACGCTGGCTGCCTATCCCGCTGAAGACGGGGTGCGGACACGCTGAAAACCTTTGCTACTGTAGGTGAAATGCCATGGCAGGTCGCTTTCGTTGACTTGTCTCTAGGCCCACTTTAATATGTGCGCGACGTGCCCAGCGCCGACCCGCTCATTGGTCAGACAATTTCGCATTTCCGCATCGTCGAGAAGCTTGGCGGTGGGGGAATGGGTGTCGTTTACAAGGCCGAGGACACCTCGCTCGGACGTTTTGTCGCGCTGAAATTCCTTCCTGATGATGTGGCCAAAGATCCGCAATCCCTGGAACGTTTCCGGCGCGAAGCGCGCGCTGCTTCCGCGCTGAATCATCCCAACATTTGCACCATCCACGAGATCGGCGAAGACGGCGGGCGCCTCTTCATCGCCATGGAGTTTCTGGATGGGCTGACGCTGAAGCATCGCATCGACGGCCGGCCCCTGGAGGTCGACCCGGCCATTGCGCTGGCCATCGAAATTGCCGACGCGCTGGATGCGGCGCATTCCAAAGGCATCGTGCATCGCGATATCAAGCCCGCGAATATTTTCGTCACCTAGCGCGGGCACGCCAAGGTTCTGGATTTCGGCCTGGCCAAAGTTACGCCCGCGTCCGGTTCGTCGAGCCAGGTTTCGGCGGCGAGCACCACCGCGGGCGCGGTGGACGAACGCGACCTGACCAGCCCCGGCTCCACGCTCGGCACCATTGCGTACATGTCCCCAGAACAGGCCCGGGCCAAGGAACTCGACGCCCGCACCGATTTGTTTTCCTTCGGCGCGGTGCTGTATGAAATGACCACCGGAACGCTGCCGTTTCGCGGGGAAAGCTCGGCGATCATCTTCAAAGCAATTCTGGATGCGACGCCGACTCCCGCGGTGCGGCTGAATCCGGAAATTCCGGCGAAGCTGGAAGACATCATCAACCGCGCGCTGGAGAAGGATCGCGACCTGCGCTACCAACATGCTTCGGATATGCGCTCGGAGTTGCAGCGGCTCAAGCGCGATTCGGACACGGGACGATCCTCGGCGGCAAGTTCCGGAACAGTTGCCGTGGCACAGGACGCGAGCTCGCGAGTCGCTGCGCCGCAACAAGGTTCGGCGGCTTCCGGTTCTGCAGCAGCGGCGGCGGTCGCGTCTTCCAGCAGCACGAAAATAACTGACGTTTCCGGCGCAACAGGGAAGTCGTGGAAGATTCCAGCGGCCATCGGAGCGGTTGTGGTCGCAGTGCTGGCCATCGGCGGATATTTTTACTCGCATCGCACCCCGGTGCTCACCGAAAAAGACACGATCGTGCTCGCCGATTTCAGCAACACCACCGGCGACTCGGTGTTCGACGGCACGCTGCGCCAAGGCCTGGCATCGCAACTCGAGCAGTCTCCCTTTTTGAATTTGCTTTCTGACGAGTCGGTGGCCCAGACCCTGAAACTGATGGCGCAGCCGAAGGATGCGCGGCTGACCAGCGAGCTGGCTCGCGAAGTGTGCCAGCGCACCGGCGGCACGGCCAGCATCGAAGGCTCGATTTCCAATCTGGGCAACCAATACGTGGTGGGACTGAAAGCGGTGAATTGCCACAGTGGCGACCTGCTGGCCAGCGAACAGGCCACAGCGAATGGCAAAGAGCAGGTGCTCAAAGCGCTGGGCGACGCGGCCACCAAAATCCGGGTGAAGCTCGGCGAATCGCTGGCCTCGGTGCAGAAATACGACGCCCCGGCTGAGAGCGTGACCACCTCATCGCTGGAAGCCTTGCAGGCCTACAGCCTGGGCCGTCAGACTCAACTCGTGAAGCGCGACGACGCTGCCGCCATTCCATTCCTGCAACGCGCCGTCAGCCTGGACCCGAATTTTGCCATGGCCTACGCGCATCTCGGAACCTCTTACTTCAATCTTGGGGAGATCGCTCGCTCCGCCGAGTATACCCGCAAAGCTTACGACCTGCGCGAGCGAGTGAGTGAGCGCGAAAAGTTCTACATCGATTCGCACTATGAGCAATTCGTGAGCGGCAACCTGGAGGCAGCGCGTAAGGCCTACGAACTGTGGGCCCAAACGTATCCGCGGGACGCCTCACCGGCTATGAATCTCTCTCCGGTGGATCAATACCTGGGCGATTACGATAAGAGCCTGGTCGAGGCAAAAAAAGGAGTGGAACTCAGCCCCGGGAGCGGACTCGCGTATTCAAACCTCATTGGCGGCTATCTGACGCTGAAGCGGTTCGACGAGATGAACGCAACGGTGCAGGAGGCGCGGGCGCACGGTTTGGATAACTCTTCGGTTTCCATTAGCCTCTTTCTCGCTGATTTCCTGCAGAACAATTCGAAAGCGATGGAGGCAGACGCGGCCCAAATGATGGGCAAACCCGGCTTTGAAGACCAGATTCTCTCGATAGAAGCCAATGTCGCGGCATATGCCGGGCAGTACTCCAAGTCGCGAGACCTTTTCCGGCGCGCAACCGAATCGGCGCTGCGTGCCGACGAAAAAGAAACCGGCGCCACCTACGAGGCTGGATCCGCGGTGCAAGAGGCGCTGGCGGGCAATATCACCCAAGCGAAGCAGAAAGCGCAGGCAGCATTGGCGCTTTCCACCGGTCGAGACGTTGAGGGCATAGCTACCGTGGCCCTGGGGCTCGCGGGTGATGCCCCGCAAGCCACGCGACTCGCTGGTGATTTGGCCAAACGCTTCCCGCAAGACACCTTGGTGCAGGTGTTTTATTTGCCGATGATCCACGCGGCGATTGCGCTGCAAGCGGGCAAAGGCGACGCCGCAGTCCAGGCGCTGCTACCCACGGTTCCGTACGAATTTGGTGGCAGCGCATTGCCGCTTTACCCGTCGTATCTTCGCGGTCTGGCGTATTTGGCGGCGCATCAAGGCGCGCCGGCGGTGGTGGAGTTTCAGAAGGTCCTGGACCGCCCCCAACTGCAGGGCGGCGATCCAATCGGTTCGTTGGCGCATTTGGGGCAGGCGCGCGCGTATATGCTTGAAGCGCAGGCGGCGCAGGGCGCCGACGCAGACGCCGCCCGCGCCAAAGCCAAGGCCTCCTATCAGGATTTTCTCGCGCTGTGGAAAGACGCCGACCCCGACATCCCCATCCTGAAGCAAGCCAAAGCCGAATACGCCAAGCTGCAGTAGCTGCCGGTGGGATAGGCTCTCAGCCTGTCTGCACCCGGCTCTTAGCCGGGTGTGCCTTTCGTTGCGCGCCGCGAATCGCAAACTGGTCGAATCGTAGAGAGTGGTCGCGGTCGATGATGCGCCAGCTTACCTTGGAGTGCGGCGGCTTGCCGCCGCCTTGGCAAAGTAAAGTCAGGGCGGGGATCGAATAGGGTTTAAAGCTTGGTGTGTCGAGAGGCGTGCGGGGTTGAGTGGTGAGATGGCTTGGTTAAAGCGTATACGACTCGAAATCTTTGCGTCTTGTATCCGTGCGTCCGGGTCTTAAACCCTATTCCATTCTTCCCTCAACTTTATTTCGTCAAGGCGGCGGCAAGCCGCCGCACTCCAAGGTAGGCTGGCGGCGCTTCGGTTGGAGAGGCTACGCGATTGTTGGGAGTGATGTGGGCGGGTGCGCGAAGGCACACCCGGCTAAGAGCCGGGTGCAGACAGGCTGAGAGCCTATCCCACTGAGAATGGTGCAGACACGTTGAAAGCCTTTGCTACTGTGGGTGAAATGCCATGGCAGGTCCCTTTCGTTGACTTGTCTCTAGGGCCACTTTAATATGTGCGCGACGTGCCCAGCTCTGATTCGTTTGTCGGCCAGATCATCTCGCATTACCGCATCGTCGAGAAGCTCGGCGGCGGCGGGATGGGCGTTGTTTACAAGGCTGAGGACACCGACGCTCGGCCGCTTTGTCGCGCTGAAATTCCTTCCTGACGATGTCGCCCGGGACCCGCAAGCCCTGGAACGTTTCCGCCGCGAAGCGCGCGC
>CAWIEL010000069.1:0-16982 GCA_963835025.1 uncultured Acidobacteriota bacterium | reverse complement strand
ATGGCGAAGTGCTCACGTTGAAAGTGGAATCGCTCGAAGTGCTCCCCGGAGCGCTGGACGTTATGGTATGAATGGCGAAGGCGAACAGCCGGTGTCAGTTCCCGCAGCCACAAGGGGGCCTGCCGAACGGGGCCTGCCGCGCGCCTGGTCGATCGCTCGCAGCACCTTTCATTGGCTGCTCAGCGCGGTTTATTTCTTTCCAATGTGTTGTTTTATCATGCTGCTGGCCATTTTTGTCGATCCGCGCAAGAACGACGGCGTGCAGAGAATGTTTTGCCGCGTGACCATGAAACTGGCTGGCGCGAAATTGGTAGTGCGACGCTCCCCAGGATTCGATCCCCAGCGCACGTGCTTTCTGCTGGTCAATCACGTCAATCTATTCGATCCATTCGTGCTGTACGCCACAGTTCCGCAATTTTTCCGGGGATTGGAACTGGAATCGCACTTTCGCATTCCCGTGTATGGCTGGATGATGAAACGATTCGGCAATATTCCCGTGCCGGACACCAATCGCCCTTCGGACCTGAAGCGCATGTGGCGGCTGTACGCGCGCCGCTCTCGATTCCGGAGTGAGCCTCGCGGTTTTTCCTGAAGGCCAGCGCACGGTCAATGGCCGCGTCGGCCCGTTCAAGGACGGCGTATTCCGCATGGCGCTGCAATTCGGCACGCCGATCGTCCCTGTCACCATCGTCGGCGCGTTTGAGTTCAACACGAAAACCAGCTGGCTGCTGCGGCCCGGCACGGTCACCGTGGTTCTGCACGATATGATCGAAACCAAGGACCTTCGCAAGGAGGATTTCCCGACGCTTCGCGACCGTGTTCATGAAATTATTTCGCGGCCGTTGGAGGAAAGATATGTTGCCGCACAAGCAGAGGACGCCAGACTCTAGTCTCGGTTTTCAGGATTGAAAACCCTCAATCCACACTTGCCAGCGATTTCGGCGAGATTCCGGTCCGCAACGCCAAACTCCAGAACATCCTTCACGTTGGGAGCGACTTCGGATTGAATGGTATTTTTTAGCCACAGTGCCGTCGAAAGGTGAATAGCATCTCCCGCCCTTAACCGAAACTTCTCGACCAAATTCGGCAGGGCCGCCATGGTTTGTAAATTCAACTCGAATACGCTCAATAGATTTGTCCAATCCAGCTCGAACAATTTGCGAGACTCAACAAGCTCTTGAGATGTCATGAGCCTTTCGCGATGTCTCCTCGCCAATGCGGAATGAACCTCGGCGAAAGTGAGCATGGATGTACAGATTTCTTCAGTCGGTTTCGTTGCCCGAGCGATCACTTCCTCGGTCCCAATTTCTTTGAAATAAACTTTCACGAGTGCGGAGCTATCCAGATAAAGCATTAGTCCCGATCTTCCAAAATCATCTGGGATGCAGGCTTGCCTCTGGTAGGAATGGGCTTGAACGATCGGAACTTTCGTGTACCTCTTCTCAAATGGCCTTCTGACTCTAGACGTTTCAGAAGGTCATCCAAGCTAAGTGCTTTGTCCGTTTCAGAAGCCGGCGGCACCAGCCGCGCCACAGGCTTCCCGCGATCGGTAACAATAATCGTCTCGCCCTTGCCAACCAGGCCTAAATATCGCCCCAGACGGTTTTTTAATTCACGGCTGCCAACGGTTCGCATGTAGCTACCTCACATTCCATTGTAGCTACATTGGAGCCGGGGTTCAATACATGTGCGAATAAGGCGCGTGGAAGTCACGGGGAGAGAAGACGCTGCTAGTTGATGCGAATTCCGGGCAGCGTGCGACCCGCCTTGGTTTCCTGCCAGGTGAAACCGATCCGGTGAATGACGGTGAGCGTGGCGAGCACGGCGATCACCCACAGCGCGGGTGCCATGCGGTTGAACAGGCCGCCCAGAATCAGCAGAACCATGCGCTCCGGGCGCTCCATGAAGCCGACCTTGCACAAGGGAATCAACGATTCGGCGCGGGCCCGTGAGTAGCTGACCATCACCGACCCCGCCGTCGCGAACGCCGCCAGAATTACGTAGGACGACCGCCCGGCCTCTGCGTAATAGACCAGCAGGCCCATGTAGAGCGCCATGTCGGAATAGCGGTCGAGGGTCGAATCGAAGAACGCGCCAAACGCCGTCACGCGCTTTTCCCGGCGCGCCACCTGCCCATCCAGCATGTCCAGAAACGCGGCGAAGAAAATAATCATCGCTGCGCCACGGAATTTCCCCAAAGCAAAGAACACCGCAGCCCAGCCGTTCACCAGGAGGCCGAAAAACGTCAGAAGGTTAGGGTTAATGCCGGTGGAGGCGACAGCATGCACAATCTTTTCCAGCAGCCAGCGTCCGCCTTCGCCAATTTTGCGTGTGAACATATCTCGGTAGGCCGTCCGGCCAGCGTCTCAACCCATGAATCATACGCTACCGGGCGGTACCCCTCAAGCTGAGGCCCTATTAATTGCGGAGGGAAACTTTAGAGAATTGGGCGGCTGGGAGGACTTGTTTACCCTGAGGCTACGAAGGGAACTACCGCCTTTTCCTTTGTGATCAGGACGGTCTTCCGATGCCTCATCTTGAGGACCAGTTCGAAAATTGGTGGGCCTGGGTAGACTTGAACTACCGACCTCACCCTTATCAGGGGTGCGCTCTAGCCACCTGAGCTACAGGCCCAATTCGAAGAAATGGTGCTAACCGTAGCTAACATCTTAACGGGCTACTGAGCGGGGGGTCAAGTAAAAGCGGGCCATTTCGAACTGTCTATCCAGAGCATCCAGATTTTTGCGTGGTGAATCGGCAACCGCTTCGCTATCATGCGCTGGAAGAAAAAATATGCACCTGACGCCACGGGAAATCGACAAGCTGATGATCGCGACGGCCGCGGAGCTGTCGCGCAGGCGCAAGGCACGCGGGCTGAAATTGAATTATCCCGAGGCGATCGCGCTGATCACCGCGGAAATCCTGGAAGGAATCCGCGACGGGCGCTCGGTATCGGATTTGATGGAGTACGGCGCGACAATTCTGAAGCGCGAAGACGTGATGGAAGGCGTCCCGGAAATGGTGGACGAGGTCCAGGTAGAAGGAACGTTTCCCGACGGCACCAAGCTGGTAACGGTCCACAAACCAATTCGCTAGGTTTTAGTAGCACAGACTTCAGCCTGTGCGGTTTTGGTTTTGGTTTTGGTTTTGGTTTTGTTCTAATTTGCTTCAAGGTTTGCACATTCAAAAAGAAAGAGGCACAGGTTGAAACCTGTGCTACTGAGAACGGGAGCCTCATGATTCCAGGAGAATACAAACTGGCGGACGCGCCCGTAATCGCGAACGACGGACGCCGCGAAATCGAATTGGAAGTCGCCAACACGGGCGACCGTCCGATTCAGGTGGGCTCCCACTTTCATTTTTTCGAAGTGAATCGCGCGTTGCGATTCGATCGCGCAGCAGCGTATGGAATGCGGCTGAATATTCCCGCGGGGACAGCAGTCCGTTTCGAGCCGGGCGATTCGAAACATATTCCGCTGGTGGCGATTGGCGGCACGGCAACCATTCACGGGCTCAATGGATTGACAAGTGGCCCAGCCGACGAGACGACGAAACAGGCAGCATTGAAACGCGCAGCCGAGCAGGGCTTCTAGCCGCGAATTTAGAGGACCATACGCATGAGCCTGAAAATTCCACGCCGACAATACGCTGACCTGTACGGCCCCACCACCGGCGACCGCGTTCGCCTCGCAGACACCGAATTGTTCATTGAAATCGAGAAAGACCTGACGACTCCCGGCGACGAAGCGAAATTCGGCGGCGGCAAATCGATTCGCGACGGCATGGGGCAATCGGCCTCGGCCACTGGCGCGGACGTCCTCGATCTGGTGATCACCAATGCGGTGATCGTGGACCACTGCGGCATCTACAAAGCAGACATCGGAATTCGCAACGGGCGAATCGCGGGAATCGGAAAAGCGGGAAATCCGGACATGATGAGCGGCGTGACGCCCGGAATGATTATCGGCGCGGGCACCGAAGTAATTGCCGGCGAAGGAAAAATCGTCACCGCCGGCGGAATCGACGCACACGTTCATTTTATCTGCCCGCAACTCGTCGAGACGGCGCTTTCCGGCGGCCTCACAACACTGATCGGCGGCGGCACAGGCCCAGCCACCGGCACCGACGCAACCACCTGCACTCCGGGTGAGTGGAACATGTACCGCATGCTCGAATCCGCCGACGCTTTCCCAATCAATCTGGGCTTTCTCGGAAAGGGCAACGCATCTTTCCCCGCGCCTCTGCGCGAACAAATCGAGGCCGGCGCAATCGGCCTGAAGCTGCATGAAGATTGGGGCACTACTCCGGCAGCCATCGATTGCGCGCTCTCTGTTGCCGAAGAGTACGACGTGCAGGTCGCGATTCATACCGACACGATCAACGAAGCCGGCTTCGTGCAGGACTCGATTCGCGCGTTCAAAGGACGCACGATTCACACGTATCACACCGAAGGCGCCGGAGGCGGACACGCGCCGGACATCATCAAAGTTTGCGGCGAAGCGAACTGCCTGCCGTCCTCCACCAATCCCACGATGCCCTTCACGGTGAACACGCTCGACGAGCATCTGGATATGCTGATGGTGTGCCATCACCTGAGTCCTTCGATTCCTGAAGACGTCGCCTTCGCCGAATCGCGCATTCGCGCAGAAACGATTGCCGCCGAAGACGTCCTCCACGATCTGGGCGCGATCAGCATGATGTCTTCCGATTCGCAGGCGATGGGCCGAATCGGCGAAGTCATCACACGCACCTGGCAGACCGCCGACAAAATGAAGCGTCAGCGCGGAGCATTGCCGGGAGACAAATCCGGAAGCGATAACGCTGCGCGTGCGGCGCTATGTGGCGAAGTTCACGATCAATCCCGCGATCGCTCACGGAATTTCCCATGAAGTCGGCTCGGTGGAAACGGGAAAGCTCGCGGACCTCGTGTTGTGGAAGCCTGCATTTTTCGGCGTCAAACCGGAGATGGTTGTGAAGGGCGGGATGATTGCCTGGTCAGTGATGGGCGACGCCAATGCTTCGATTCCTACGCCGCAGCCGGTGATTTACCGCCCGATGTTCGGCAGCTATGGCGGCGCGCTGCATCGCACGTCTCTGACATTTCTCTCCAAAGCCGCAGTAAAGGCCGGCGTCCCCGGCAAGCTGGGGTTGAAGAAATCCTCCGTCGCCGTGAACCGCTGCCGCGGCCTCACCAAGCGCGACATGATCAACAATGACGCGCTGCCTAAAATGGAGGTCGATCCGGACACGTACGAAGTTCGCGCGGACGGTGTGCTTCTGACCTGCGAAGCTGCGACTATCCTGCCCATGGCGCAGCGATATTTTTTGTTTTAACGCTAACTGCAATTTCGTGTTTTCCTGATAAGGATTTGATTTTTAGGAGGTCCGAGCTTTAGCTCGGACATATACTTTGCGAGCACTGGGCTTTAGCCCCTGAAGCTTCAGCGGCTAAAGCCCGGTGCCAAACGATTTTAATGTCCGACCTGAAGGTCGGACCTCCGAATGCCTATACTGAATCTGAAGTTCACAAGATTAGGACCATGCCCGCGATTTTGAGCGACAACTATGTGGGGCAACACACTCATCATCGACCAACTGATTGCTCCGGTAAGCGCAGATGCTTTGCAGGGCAAGGAAGAGGACAAGCTCGTCCTTGCGTGGGAACAACGGCGCTGGATGCGAGGACGCTTCACCACGGCTAACGGAAGAAAAATCGGCGTTGCTCTTCCCACTGGAACCACTGTCGCGCCGGACGCGATTCTGTGGGTTGCAAACGATTGGTTTTTAAAAGTGGAGGCCGCCACCGAAGCGGTGCTCGAAATTATTCCCGCTGGGTACGCGGAAGCGGTGAAGATCGCGTTCGAAGTCGGAAACCGCCATTTCCCGCTCGCATTGGAGGAAAATAAAATTCTGGTGCCCGATGATAAAGCGATGGTTCGCCTGATGGACCGTCTTGGCGCATCGTGGCAGCGCCGCCAAGTTGTATTCAATCCCGTTGGAAACACGCAGAGTCACCTGCATGGATAATTTTCTCAGCCTGCTCCAATTTGCCGACGGACTTTTTCCGGCGGGGGCATACGCGCACTCATTCGGTTTGGAATACTGCATTCAATCCGGTGAAATCACGGATGCCGCCGGAGTCGAAGATTTTCTGCGAGTTTATCTGGAAAGTTCCGTAGCCCCGACGGATGCGGTCGCGGTTGTGTGCTCGTCGCGTGCAGCGAAAGCAGGAGACATTGCAACATGCCTCGCGCTGGATGAACGACTCGACGCAATGAAAGCAGCCGGCGAACTGCGCGATGCCAGCCGCCAAATGGGGCGGCAGACACTGCGCGTTGCCAATCATTTACCTACGCACGCTCTCCTGGCAACTTTTTCGGAAGCAGTCGCGAAAGATGTGACGCCCGGACATCATCCCGTAATTTTCGGAATGATTGGAGGCCTGATGCTGTGGCCTGTGCGCGAAATGGTCAGCGCTTATCTCTATTCAACCAGCGCTGCAGTGGTTGGCGCGGCGCTGCGGCTCATGCCGCTGGGACAGCTTGCGGGTCAAAGCATCCTTTGGAACATGCAGCCACTGATCGCGAACCTCGCGGGAGACATGCAAGAGAAAACGCAGGAAGACATGTGGTCTTTCGCTCCAGCTCTGGAAATTGCCAGCATGCGGCATGCGCTGCTGGATGCGAGGTTATTCCGCTCATGATTTCGAAGCCATTAAAAATCGGCGTTGGCGGCCCTGTAGGATCGGGGAAAACCGCGCTGGTCGAATCGCTCTGCACGCGGCTGAAGTCCACTTATCAACTGGCCGTAATCACGAATGACATTTACACCCGCGAAGACGCGGAGTTCCTGACGCGCCGCGGCGTCCTTCCCACCGGAGCGCATCGTCGGCGTGGAAACCGGCGGATGCCCACACACCGCGATTCGCGAGGACGCTTCGGTGAACCTGGAAGCCAGCGATCTCCTGATTCGCCGATTCCCCGACCTCGATATTCTGTTCATCGAAAGCGGAGGAGACAATCTGGCCGCTACATTCAGTCCCGAACTTGTGGACGCCACAATCTACGTGATCGACGTAGCCGAAGGCGAAAAAATTCCGCGAAAAGGCGGACCGGGCATCATGACCTCCGGAATCCTCATCATTAACAAAATCGACCTCGCGCCGTACGTCGGCGCGGACCTTGCCGTGATGGATCGTGACGCGAAACGCATGCGTGGAGAGAGGCCTTACGTCTTTACAAATCTTAAAACCGGCGTGGGAGTGGACACCCTCATCGAATGGATCCGCCACTCCCTCCTGTTTGAATCCTGAGCGCACCGGCCGGGACGGACACCTGCGGCTGCGCTTTGAACGACGCGGCCCGAAGACTGTCCTGAGCCAATCGCGATTCACTCTACCTCTGCAAGTATTAACACCGCTTGAGATGGAAGACGGAACCTCTTACCTGATGCTCCTGAATCCGACAGGCGGTGTGCTTGGCGGCGATCGTCTGGTCACGGAAATTGTGCAGGAATCCGACACGCACGCTTGTTTGACGACACCTTCAGCGACTCGAATCTATCGAACGGAACAGCAACCGGCAGTCCTGGAAACTTCGATCACGCTCGGTGACAGCGCTACGC
The DNA here is from genome assembly GCA_963835025.1 of uncultured Acidobacteriota bacterium. Taxonomy (GTDB): domain Bacteria; phylum Acidobacteriota; class Terriglobia; order Acidiferrales; family UBA7541; genus Palsa-295. Next base: position 9,359 of record CAWIEL010000069.1, on the reverse strand, counting down.
TGGAATATCTTCCCGATCACGTCATTCCGCACGTCGGCTCGGCGTTGCGCCAATCGCTGCGCCTCGAAATGGGGCGCGGAAGCCGAGCCATCGTTCTCGATTCGATGGCGTCTGGCAGAGTGGCTCACGGCGAACGCTGGAGTTTCACCGAAATCGATTCTCGAATGGACATTTCGATCTGCGGCAAACCTGTATTCATCAATCGGACGAAAATCGATCCAGCCCGGCACGCACCGACACTTGCCGGCGCGATGGGCGACTTCGATTACTTGGCGTGTATGGGCCTCTTCGCGGAAGGATTCGAAAACTGGCCAAAGGTAATCGCTGCGATGAATGCAGAACTCGAAACCGAGCCACAGATCAAAGGAGGCGCGAGCCTGCTCTCTCGTGGCGGCTGCGTGATTCGATATCTCGCGCGCTCGGCTTCTGATATGACTCGAATGAATAAGAAGCTATGGGACGCGGCTCGCGAATTAGTTGTGGGCCTACCGCCGTTCGATCACAGGAAGTATTAATGGCCACTCTCCTCGCTATCGTGCTGCTCGGTTTTTTCCTCGGCATGCGGCACGCCACCGATCCCGATCATGTGGTGGCGGTGACAACGATCGTCAGCCGCGAGCGAACGATGCTGCACGCCGCTGTGATCGGCATTCTTTGGGGCGTGGGCCACACGTTTACGATTCTCGTTGTCGGCTCCGCCATCATTCTGTTCAAAATGACGATTCCGGCGAGGCTCGGCCTCAGCATGGAATTGTCAGTTGGATGCATGCTGATTCTGCTGGGCGTCTTAAACCTCACGGGGCTGATGCGGCGGGCCATAGCGTGGATCACGATTCGGCGGCTCGGCCCTGAGGCACACTCGCACAAAATTCTCGGGCGCTGGATGGTTCACAGCCACGACGACGATGGCGAGCCGGTTTTTATGGACCAGGCTTCCCTGTTCGGCTGGACTCCGCAGTGGTGGAAGAATTTGGGCTTGTTCCACATTTTGCGGCCACTAATCGTGGGAATCGTCCATGGACTTGCGGGATCGGCCGCAGTGGCTTTACTGGTTTTGACCACCATCCACCGGCCTTCATGGGCAATTGGGTATCTTCTAATCTTTGGACTCGGAACGATTGCCGGAATGATGCTGATTACCGTGGCAATTGCCATTCCGTTCGCCTATACAATGCAGAATTTTGTGCGGCTCAATCGAACCCTGGCGCTGGCTTCGGGAATGCTGAGCGTAAGTTTCGGATTATTTTTGTGCTACCAGATTGGAATTGTCGATGGACTGTTTACGGGGAACCCTCGATGGATACCGCGTTAGGAGGGTGATTCGTGACTTGTGATTGGTGACTCGTGAAATTCAAATTCCCGCACGTTAGTTTATGCGGGTTGGCTGTGCGACTGCCAGGGCATTCGCTGACGCAGCCACGACGTCAATCGTTCGAAGAAGCCTTTCCGTAACGCAACTTCAAAAAGATTGAGAATCAAAGCGAGAATCAGCAAGTACGGCCACAGAGCCTTTCGTTCGCGAACCAGGCTTCCTCGGTCAGTCAGCAACTGGTCGATCGAAGGACGCATGCGGCCGCCGGTCACTCTGCTGATTTCATTGAGCAGCCCCGTATTCACCGCGGCGGGTTTCATCTCTTCCGCTTCGCGATAAAATCCGGCCTCGGGCAGCATCAGCTCGGCATTGTCGGAAACAATTCGATACAGTCCGCCCTGACCGGCCGGAATGCGCGCTTCGTAATGCCCTGGTGATGTTTCCTCAAGGGAAATCGAATGGGCAGCTTCTCCCGGCAGATTCACCAGAATGTGCGGAGGGCCGGAAGCGCTGATCGCAGCGGCCGCGGGATCGTCCGCATTTCCCAGCACGTCGTAGAACACGACCTCTTCGCCTTCGGCCGTTCCCGGGCGAACGCCGGCGCGCACAGTGTGGTCTCGGTGAGAAACGTCGCGAACCATTTGCGGCCACAGCGTACCAAACGATTCCCAGCGCACCCACGGCGCAGCCCAGCGGCTTTTGGCATCGGACATAAATGCCATCACGCGGCCCAGTCCGTACCGCCAGCGCACCAGCAGCGGCTTGTTCTTGTCGACGCGCAGGATCGTCTCCGTACCCTCTTTCGCCTCTGCTTGCACGAAGCCCCGCAGGCGCGGAGACTTGGTGAAATCGATGCCGTCGGTAAATTCCACGGGACGAACGCGCACCGCGCGCACCGCGCGCTCCTGAATCGCCAAATCTTCCTGGTTGCGAACTTCCGCGCTAATGATTTGCGGAATCGACTCCGGGTTCTCGACGAAATGAACCTGCCCCTTGGTCTTGTGCGCAATCTCGTCGAGCAGGTCGCGGTTGATGTAGTCGCCCACACCGATCGTGGAGATGGTGACTTTTTTCGCTACCGCGTCCCGCTCCAGTGCCGGAAAATCCTCCTGTGTGCCGGGCGTCGAAACGCCGTCGGTGAGCAGAATAATGTGCTTGTGGCTGGCCTGTTCGTTCTGGATCGCCTCGAAGCCGGCCTGTAGTGCCTGATAGATTTTCGTCCCTCCGCTGGCGGCGATCTGGCCGATCAGACTGCTCTTGCTCTCCAGGTCCACAGCCGGTCCCAGTGGCAGGACCCAATTGAAATTCTCATCGAAAGAAATTACGCCAATCTTATCGATCGGGCGCAGAGTCTTCATGCTCGCGCGAGCCGCTTCACGTGCCATTTCGATTTTCGGGCCGCTCATGCTTCCAGACTTATCCAACACCAGCACCACGGCGATGGGTTTTTCCGGCGGCGGCGCACCGCGAACCGGCAGCATCTTCTCCACCGGAGTTTTCGGTTCCTGCGCCAGCTTGGCGTTGCTGTCGCCGGCAATGAAAATCAGCCCTCCGCCCGCGTGCACGTATTTTTCGATTGCCGCATCTTCCTCTTCGGAAAGTTCGTGATCGGGATAGTTGTCGAGCAGAACGGCATCCCATGACCGCGAGGAAGGATTCACCGGAAAACTTGTTGTCGTTTCTACATCGACTTTAGCCTTCTTCAGCGTATCCAGCAGGGGAGGAGATACCTGATGCCCGCCAGCAACGTACAGCACACGCGGCTGGCGCACCGTCACCGCCTGCGAAAACAGCACCTGTTCCGCGCTCCCGCTGGAGATGTGAACCTCCATCAAATTTACGCCGCTTTCGGAGATTCTCGATTCGAGATCGACCGCATTGGCGCCGGTGTGCAGGTCAGTCTTCACCGAACCGATTTCCTGCCCCTGTGAAGTTATCCAGATGCGCGCCGGAATCGAGCCCGCGCTATCGAGTTGCAATGACAAAGTAAATCGTTCGCCGGAGAAAACATCCGATGGAGCCGCAATGCTCAACACCTTCACAGGCAGCGGCGCGGTACCGCCCACCGGAGCGGTAAAGACGGCGATGCCGCGCTCCCGCGCGCGCAACGCTTCAGTCAGCGCATGGCCGTGATTCTCATTCCCATCGCTGATCAGCAGGATTCGCCGCGCACCCTGCGCAGGAAACGTGCTGAGCGCCAGGTCCATGGCGCTTTCGATGTCGGTCACCATTCCGTCCCTGGCGTCCACGCCTTCGGGAATGCTGACCTTATCGGCTTGCTTGGGAACATTGCGCAGCGTCGGGTGCCCCGCAAATGTAATCAGCCGGAGTTCCGCGTCGGAATTCTTGCTTACAAGATCGCGCAGCATCGCCGCGCCGCGTTGCAGCGATTCGCGCGGCATGCTGGCGGATGTATCCATCAGCACCGTGACCGCCAGTTTTTCCTCACGCATCGGCGCCCACGGATCGGCGAGGGCGAACACCAGCAGAGCCATCACCGCGCATTTCAGCGCGAGACACGCGGTCGAAGCTCCCGGCAACTTCTTCATCCACCACCAGAGAGCCGGCAGCAGCAGGAGCAACAAAAGAAACATGGGTTGATCGAATGTCATGATCTGCCTAAATCACCAGGTTCGTCCTGCGAGCCTCGGACGGGTCCGTAGCGCGATCGAATTCATCGTCCTCATACGGCAATTCTCCGTCGCCGGACAGCGACTGCATTTCAACTCCCCGCTTGCTCTCGCGCCCGTGATAGTAGAGCCACCACTCCAGCCACAGCGCGACAGCGCCCAGCAAAACCAGCCAGCGCCAGAAATCCCACGGAGCCTGCTGGCGCGGTTCCGATTCCACAGGAGCCGCTTCCGATTCTGTCGCAGTGATGCGCCCGACCGGCAGCAGTGGAGTATTCACCGCAAAATTGGTTTCACCGCTCGGCGCAACCACGCGGTACATTCCGGTTTCCGTCGTCAGAAAATGCACGTCCTGCCCTTTGCGCGCAAACGGCACATCCTTCCCCGAGGGAGAAATAATTCGCGTCACCGGACCAGGCAAATCGGTTTCTCCCACCGAGAGCGAATCCACGGACTCATCCACAGAATGCGTCATCCACTCGATGCCCCCGGCCATCAGCAGTGGAAACGCCGATTGCTGAGCGAAATTCGAGGTCTGCGGGTCGAACCCAACGATCAGCAGCTTGTGCCCGTTTTGCTCGCGAGCCAGGATAAGAGGCGCTGGCGGAGTCCCTTCACCGGAAGCCAGCACGACGTCCCCCGGCTGCACTGTAAGTTGTGCGGGATTGCGAACGCTCACATCGTGCGAGTTGACCCACTTCGTCACTGGATGCTGCGAGTTCCAACCGACGAGGCGAACCGTTCGCGGCGGATTCGCCATTGGCCCGCTCACAAACAAAATGGAATTGTAGGCGGGCTGCGCAGGCAGACTCGAACCGGAGTAAATCGCAACATCAGGCGTAACGCTCGCCGAGTTTCCGATCTCTGGCTGCAAATAAGGATTGCTCGCAAGCACGTTCAGCAAGTTCGTGGCAAACGGCGAAGCATTCGCAAACAACGCCACGCGCACCGGACGAAATACAGGCAAGTTAACGGTAGCCCGATCGTCCGCGCCCAGCGCATCGGACGGACCGATCTCCGCCTCGATCAGGCCACCCCTTCCCCAATTCAGTTCATTCCCAACATTGGCAAGTTCGCCGGGCGCAAGCGACACGGCTCTTTGCCCAAGCGGCTGGCCGCTCACTGACAATTTAAGAACTACGTCAGCCTTTTCATTGCCGTAATTTTTCAGCTGCGTGAGCAGATGCCAGACGTCCGGCCGTGCCGCATCGCGGCGCAAAGACAGCCGCGTGATTCCACGATTGTCGACAGGCGATTCATCGCTAACCAGCCGGACCAGAAACTGCGCCTGCCCTCGGCCGCCAGCCGGTGCTTCCATCGCCGCGCGAAATGTGTCGAGCGCGTTTGCTTGCTGCCCATCGACCATTCCCGGCCCCACATACACTAGCAATCCGCGCCGCGATCCATTCAGAGCCGCGCGGCCGATCGCTAGAGCGCGCGGAATATCCGCAATGCCGCTGGTCACAGGTGCCTGCTCAATCGCGTGACGCAAAGCTCCGTGGTCAACGGTAAACGGCAGCAGAGGCGGCGCGTCGGCTTCTGCCGGCAGCAGCAGCACGCGATCCGCAGACGGCAGCGAGTCCACAAGGCGCAAAGCCTCCGCGCGTTCCTTATCGATCCACGGAGTCGAACCCGCAGGCCGCGCCTGAGACCAGATGGAAGTATCGAGCACGACCACCACGCTGCGCCCCTCGAAGTTGACGCCCCATCTAGGATTCGCCAGCGCCAGAATAATCAGGAGCAAAAAAAGAACCTGCGCCAGCAGCGCCCAGGGCTCTCGCAAGCGGCGCCGCCGCGGCTGCGCAATTGGCTGCACGCTGGCCCAAAACCGCAGCGTGGAAACCCGCCGGTGCTGTGGACGCCGATGGTGCAGATAGAACCAAAGCGCCAGGGCAGCCAGCGCAGTCCAAATTCCCGCAATCTGCAGAGGGCTGAGGGCAAGCCAGTTCATGCCAGCACCTGCCCGCTCCGCAGGCTGCGCAACACAAATTCCTGATAGGGAATGTTGGTCACCGCGCGGGCGTATCTTCCGCCATTCCGCAAAGCCAGCCGCCGGATTCGCGCGGAGAATTCAAGAAATTTTTTCTCATACACCGCCGTGCTTGCCGGCGAACAATCCACCGTGCGGTTTCTTCCAGTCTCCGCATCTTCCAGAATCAACTCGCCGGCGGCAGACGGACGCTGCTCCTCCGCGCTGTGCACTTGCACCAGAACGAAATCGTGTCCCGCCGAGCGCAGCATCTCGACGGCGTTCTCGGCGCCCTGCTCATCGAAAAAATCCGAGATCATGAATACGATTCCGCGTGATTTAAAATTTCCCAGGAATTCCTTCGCCGCTCCGAACAGATTCGTGCCGCCCGCGCAGGAATGCTCGCCCAGAAATTGAAGCACCGGCCACAACCGGTCGCGCCCGCCGGAAACAATCAACGGTTTATTGAGGTGCTCGGCAAACGGCACGATCGAAACGGTGTCCAGATGGAGAAGAGCCAGATACGCGAAGGTCGCCGCCAGCCGCTGGGCGTAGAGAAATTTCGATTCATCCGCGTTTTCGCAATCCATCGACTCGCTGTGATCCAGAAGAATGCGCACGGGAATGTGCTGCTCGGTCTCGTAAATTTTCAGGAAGAGTTTTCCCAGACGCAGGTAGGCGCTCCAGTCGAGCGAGCGGGGATCGTCGCCGAAACTGTACCGGCGATAATCGGCGAACTCCATACCCGGACCGCGCGTGCGCGAGCGATGCTCGGGTCCCACCGCCCCCGCAAGATTATTGCGGCACAGCAGCGTAACCTGCTCGAGCGTCTTCAGAAATTCGCGATCGAGTAAGAGCGGTGAACTCATTGTGGTCAGGGCAAAAGGGAAAAAAATCCCATAGTCCGGCGCGCCTCTCGCTGCGCTGGACTGCATTTTTACCGCAGCACCGGCATCCTCAGTTTTGTTTTATCTTCTTTATTTTATCTTCCCGGCGATCTCGTCGAGCAAATCGTCGGTCGTCCGGCCATCCGCCTGAGCTTCGAAGTTCAGAATAATGCGATGGCGAAGGGAGGGCAGCAGCAGCGCGCGAATGTCTTCCATGCTCACGTTGAATCGCCCTTCGAGCAGCGCCCGCACTTTCCCGCCAAGGATCAGCGTCTGCGCCCCGCGTGGCGAACTGCCGTAGCGAATGTATTTGGTCGCCAGCAGATTTTCGCGGCCCTCCGGATGCGTGGCCAGCACGAGCTTCACCACGTACTCCTGAACGTGCGGCGCTATCGGCACGGTCCGCACCACCCGCCGCATCCCCAGAATCTCCGGCCCGTGGATCACCGAAGCCACCGGTTGCCCGGCTCCCGCCGTCGTGCGATCCAGAATTTCGTGGAGATCCTCGCGTCCTGGAAACGGCACGCGCAACTTGAACAAGAAACGGTCGAGCTGCGCTTCGGGCAGCGGGTAAGTGCCTTCCATTTCCAGCGGATTTTGCGTGGCCATCACGAAAAACGGCTCGTCCAGTTGGTGCGAAGTATGCCCCACGGTGACCTGCTTTTCCTGCATCGCTTCGAGCAGCGCGGACTGCGTCTTCGGCGTGGCGCGGTTGATTTCATCGGCGAGCAGCAAATTGGTGAAGATCGGACCGGGTTGAAAGCCCAGCAGGTGCTTTCCCTCGCCGCCCTCCTGCACCATCGACGTGCCGATCACGTCGGCGGGCATCAGGTCCGGCGTGAACTGAATGCGCGAATACTTCAGCGCCACAGCCTGCGCCAGCGTGCGCACCAGCATGGTCTTGCCCAAGCCCGGCGCGCCCTCCAGCAGCACGTGTCCGCCCGCAAGCAGCGCGTTCAACACCCCATCCACGACTTCCGTTTGGCCCACAATTGCCTTGGAAATTTCGCTGCGCACCTCCTGCATTTTTTTCGCAAGAAGTTCAGCCTGCTGGCCGAGAGATGGATTACCCGTCTGACCTTCCATTTGAGCCGATCCCGTCATGAACCCATCCTTTTAGCCAGCATTCAAATTGTATCGGGTGAAAATTTATTTCTGATCGCTGTTCGCGTGCTCGAAATAGTGCTGCACATACAAGCGGTAGCGTGCCGGAATGTTTTCCTGCTCCGCGCCGTTGGTCACAACCATGCCTTGCGTCGTCACATCGCGAACCGCTAATTTCGCCGTGCCCGTTCCCGGGTCGACTCGCACCCGCGTTTGCTCTTTGAAACCTGTAGCTTCCAGCCCAATCCGGTCGGGAGTCCCCTTGTTGTCGGGAGATGAAACCTGATCTTTTTTCAGGTCCTTGGAACCCTGTTGCGTTCCCGCTCCGCTGGCGCTATTCGGTGAAGCTTTCTGCTGCGCGTCCGAAGATCCCTGCGAATCGCTCTTCTTATTTGAATCGGCGTTCGGAGGTTGATGCGAATCGCCGCCCTGCTGCGACTTCTGTGCATCGGCCTGTTGCTTCGCCTGATCGCTCTTCGACTTCGACATCATGTCTTTCAGCGCCTGCTTCAAAGATTGCGACAGTGACTTGCTCTCCGACCCATTCTGCGATTCCTTTTGCTGCGAGTCTCCCGGTTTGCCCTCATTCCCATTGCCGTCCTGCGATTGTTGTGGATCTCCCTGCTGCTGGTCGCCCGACTTCATATCTCCCTGCTTGTTCTGGTCGGGCTTGCCGGACTGATCCGGGTCGCCAAAATTAGTGTCCATCGCGTCCTTGGCGTCTGCCTTGGAGCCTTTGTCCTTCTCGGGCTGCCACAAGTCGTCGGCAACAGGAACGTCATCTCCAGGACGAACCTCGTCGGCAGGCGTCTCCAGTTCGGTATTCACCAGGGCGATGGTGCGTTGCAGGTCTTTCTCCATCGCATTCGTGATGGGAGAAAGAATCGACTGCACCAGCTGCGACCGGGCCGTCGATTGCAGCAACGCAATGATCGGCGGCTTGTGATAAATGCGGTAGGCGAAGAGTCCTGAGGCAATGACGGCCAGCACCAGAATTCGGGGCGCGGAAGCTGGAAACTGAATGGGAAACAGCCCCGTCGCATTCAATTGCGGCACGCGGGATAAGGCGTCACGGCGCTGGTGCAACATCATCGCGTCCGGATGCTCAACCACCCCGAAGTGAACCGCAGTCGATAGACGGTCGCGCAGCCCCGCCGCAGAATCGACCCGGCAGGCTATCTCATAAGCCGAAGGCCGCGCCCGCCAGGTCCATGCCAGAGCAAGGACGACTCCGGTGCCAGCAAGGATTGCTGCCAGGATCACGACCCAAGTCAGTTTTGGGCTCAATGAAGCGGCTACGATCAGTCCCGCCAGAATCCACGTCCAAGATTTCATCCAGCGGCGCAGAACGGTATTGGCCAGGATCCTTTTGCGGACCGAAAGAAGAACGTCCAACAAACCACGCAGTTCGGAGGAGAAACCGGTATTCCCGAAATCGGGCCCCTGGGAGGTAGCAT
>CAWIEL010000068.1:0-53457 GCA_963835025.1 uncultured Acidobacteriota bacterium | reverse complement strand
GAAGTTGAACTGGGCGCTCAGCACACCGGGCGGGCAGGGCACCATCAATATCGTGGATCTGGGTCACAACGCCAACGCCGATGAACCGGTCCGTCCGCCGAGCGTACTGGGGAGTTTGTCGATTTCGTCCACGATCCAAGGGATCGGGATAAATCCGGAGACGCATCAGGCTTTATTTGCGGATCCAGACGGCGGCATTGTCCAGACGGGCATTGGGATAACCAATAGCATTTCTTCGTTCAGCCTCCTGGATCAAACCGTGACCGCGATCAAGGCGACGCAAAACGGATTGCCGATCAATGTTTCCGGGTTCACCTCGGCTGCGGTGAATTCGCTGGAGAATATCGGAATTGCGGTCAACGACAACGGTAGTGCCTACGTGATCGATCTGGCGAACGGGTTGGTGCTGCAGACGGTTTCGGGCTTGAACGCGCCGACCGCCGTGGCGGTCGATGCCGTGACGAACACTGCGTACGTGGCAAATTCCGGTAACAACACGGTCGCAGTGGTTCCTTTGAGTACTTCACCAGTGAACCCACTGCAAATCGTGGAGACCAGCCCGACGGTCACCTACGTTGAGACCCCGAACACCGGCCTCACGCTATCGGTGGTCGGAAACGGATTTACCGCGCAATCGAAAGTCGTTTTGGACGGGACTGCGCTGACGACGAACCTGATCAGCGCCCGGCAGCTGACGGCGAATGTTCCGGCCTCGTTGTTAACCAGCGCCCACGGCTACGTTGTCGAGGTCCAGAATTCGGCGAACACGGTTTCCAACGTCGCGCGGCTCAGTGTGATTCAGCAAATTTCGGTGGGTAGTTCCCCGGTCGCGGTGGCGGTCGATAACGCGCGCGATCAGGCGGTGGTCACCAATTCAGGCAGCGGCAGCGCCTCGGTGGTGGACCTGGTCGGCGGCACGGTATTGACCACGCTTCCTACCGGCGCGAATCCGTTCGGCGTAGCCGTGCTCCCGCGACTGGGTCTGGCCTTCACCGTGAATAACGGTACGAACGACGGAACAATTTTGGACGAGGTGGGGGTGAACGGTGTGTACGCTCCTCCGATAACGGTTGCGTTCTGCAGGAATTGCATCCTTCCCATCGGGGCAACTATTAATCCGGATACGGCTCTGGCGGCGTTTACATTGTCTCTAGGGACATCCAACGCGGAAGGGCTATTGGGAGAAGTTACGCTCGAGGGTGCGACGGCCGGCGCAGCGCCAACTGCGAGCACCACGCAGATCGACTATCTGCCGCTCGGGCTGGCGATTGATCCTAGTTTGCAGAGCGATCCCACGCAAAGCGTCACGGTGGTGGCTACTGCTGCGGGAGTAAGTCAAAGCACCGGGGCCGGAACGAGTGCGCTCGATTTCCTGTCTTCCACCGGGACACAGTTGCCCCGCGTCAACAATCTTTACTTGCCGACGGATGTCCAGTTCGATCCGGTGAGCCAGATCTTCCTGGCGACCGACAGTAACATCAACAACGTGTATCTGGTCAGTCCCGGTTCGAGCATCCTCGCTACGGTAGCGGCGAGCATCAATCCGACGTCGCTCGATTACAACTACAACGCCAGCGCAGTCGTTACCGCGAATTCGGCAACTGGTACGCTTTCGGTGATTGATTATGTATGTCCGCCGAGCAGCGGTGCGAATTGTCCGACGCCGCACGTCCGGACGATCGCTGCGGTGGGGAGCGTGGTGCCGTCGTCGGCAGTGGTCGTAGGAGTGAAGGCGGTGGGTGTCGACCTTCGACTGAATCTGGTGGTGGCGGTGGATCAGGTGAATAACCGGATTCTGCTACTACCGCTCACGCAGTAAATCATTTTGTAGCCAAGTTGGCGAAGCCAACGAGGAAGTTGGGAAGAGCATCTAAGTTGGGACAGTTAGTCCCGGGCGCTGATTTGCCCGGAAGCGAAAGCATTTGACCAGTTTCGGCGGCAAACGCTATAATCTGCGATTTGTTTGGTGATTCAGCGCGCGACTATCCGACGTTAATCTGATGAAGGAGTGAGAATGAAGATGCGATTGGCAGTACCGGCCCTGGCAGCAGTTTTGCTGACACCAGCGGCGATGTGGGCACAGGCGGGTGGCGCAGCGGCAGCAGCCACGACCAAGATTGGCGTGATTGACGTACAGGTGGCGATTACCAGCACGGCAGAAGGAAAGGCAGCCGCAGCCGAGCTGCAATCGCAATTCGCACCGCGCCAAACCGAATTGACGAACATGCAGAAGCAGATGGAAGACATCCAGACCCGGCTGCGTACCGGGCAGACCACGCTGAGCGACGACGAAAAAGCGCGGCTGGGCCGCGAAGGCGAGCAGCTGCAACGCACGTACCAACGGCGCTCGCAGGATGCCCAGGACGATTTCAACGAAGCGCAGCGTGAAGTGGTGGACCGCATCGGTCGCCGCATGATCGACGTGCTCAACAAGTATTCGCGCGACAACGGCTACGCGATCATTCTCGATCGCTCGGGCCAAAGCTCGCCGGTGATCTTCGCCGCGAACTCGACCGATGTGACCCAGGACATCATCCGGCTATTCGACGTGGCCTATCCGGCCAAAGCGGCAGCAGCCGCCGCACCGCGAACTCCGGCGGCGACGAAGCCAGCCCCGAAACCAGCGGCACCGCAGCAGTAGCCGGCACCGGACCATAGTTCAAGGCCTCCGCGAAGTAAGCGCGGGGGCCTTTCTTTTTTGGGGCTGGCATCCGGAGGAATTGCAGTGCGGAGGCCGGTCAGTGGGCTTTTGGCGCCCTGCGGGCTGTTCTTGCGTTTTTAGGGCTTAGAAATTATACTGGGTTGCTTCCAGACAGGGTCGCACGAGCGAGTGGGCGCGAGCCCACTTTTTTGTTGGTCGGAACATTTTTCGCCGAGGCGGCGGAAAGCTGGGGCGCCTGACTGGCAGTCGGCGCTAACTATCGATTTTGGAATAGAATGGAACTGGGACCGATTCGAGAGGCAGCGCAGCGTGTAGCGGTTTCGCTGGGCCTCGATGTTTTCGACGTAGAGTGGAAGATAGGCAAGCAGCGTTTGCTGCGTGTCTACATTGACCGGCTGCCCGGCCCGCAGAACCCGGAGGGTCTTGGTGTCAGCCATAACGATTGCCAGCAGGTGAGCGAGCAGTTGAGCGTGATTCTGGATGTCGAGGAACTGGTCCCGGGGCCAGCGTATACGTTGGAAGTGAGTTCACCCGGCCTTGACCGGAAATTAATCAAGCCGGCGGATTATGAACGCTTCGTGGGACGGCTGGCGAAAATCTGGCTGAGCGAGCCGGTGAATAAGCAGGGATTTCTGGAAGGGCGGCTGGCTGGTTTCGCCGACGGGATCGTGAAAGTGAAGCATCGAGATCAAGAAATCGAGATTCCGTACGCGGGAATCAAGAAGGCGAATTTAGTTGTCGAACTGTAGCACAGGCCGAGAGCAGGGGCAGTCGGGTTCCAAGCAATCATATTTTCATCGAATTTTGTACGGGAGAAACTCAAATGGCGAGTCAGCTGTACCAGCAAATCGAGCTGATCAGCCGGGAAAAGCACATTGAACCGGAGATCATCGTCGCTGCAATTGAAGATGCGATGGTGGTGGCTGCGCGCAAATTTTATCGCACGGAAGAAGAACTGCGGTCCAAGTTCAATCCGGATACCGGCCAGGTGGAAGTCTACTCGGTGCACGTCGTAGTCGAGGAAGTGGTCGACCCGCTGCGCGAAATTTCGCTGAACGACGCGCGCAAGCGCATGCCTGAAATCGAAATCGGCGGCGAGATTACCCAGGGTAAACCCACGGATGTGCTGGGACGCATCGCGGCGCAGACGGCCAAGCAAGTCATCCTGCAGAAAGTGCGCGAGGCCGAGCGCGACACCATCTTCAACGAATTCCACACGCGGGTCGGCGAGCTGATCAATAGCGTGGTCAAGCGGATGGAAGGTCCGGACATTATCGTCGACATGGGACGCACCGAAGCGCGGCTGCCCAAGCGCGAGCAATCGAGACTGGAAGCCTACAACGTGGGCGACCGGCTGCGAGTTACGATTCGCGCCGTGGAGCGCGCGGCGAAGGGGCCGCAGGTGGTGGTTTCGCGCGCCGATCCCGCCCTGGTGCAGCGTTTGTTCGAAATGGAAGTGCCGGAAATTTACGATGGCACGGTGCAGATTCGCGCCGTGGCGCGTGAAGCCGGCGAGCGCACCAAGATCGCGGTGGAAAGCCGGGACAAGGACGTGGATCCGGTGGGCGCGTGCGTGGGCATGAAGGGCATGCGCGTGCAGTCGATCATCCGCGAACTGCGCGGCGAAAAAATCGACATCATTCCGTTCAACGAAGAAACGGTGGCGTTCGCCCAGAAGGCGCTGAGTCCGGCGAAGGTCACGCGGGTTCAGATCGTCGATCCGGAAGAGAAGCGGCTGGAAGTGATCGTTGAGGATACGCAGCTGTCGCTGGCCATCGGCAAGAAAGGCCAGAATGTGCGGCTGGCCAGCAAGCTGATCGGCTGGAACATCGACATCAAGAGCGAGGAAGAAAAGCGCCGTGAGATCGAGGCGCAGATGGCCGCGCTTACCGCTCCCGGAACTGCGCTAACGGAACTGGCGGGCGTGGGGCCGAAGACCATTGAGAAGCTCGAAGCGGCGGGCATTACTTCGATCGAAAAGCTTGCGGATATGACTCCGGAGCAGCTGGTTGAAATTCCGGGCATTGGCGAGAAGATGGTCGAAAAAATTCACCAGTCGGTCGCGGCTTATTTCGAAGCGCTGGAAACCGCGGCGACCACCGGCGAAACGACTGCCGAAGATCTGAACGAAGGCGGCGCGCCGGAAACTGGCACCGCCGAAACCGAAGCGGCGCTACTCGACGAAGCCACGGAAGAAGCCGAAGGCGAAGTTTCCGCCGCGGGCGAGCACGAAGCTTCGGCTGATGCGGCTCCGGAAACCGGAACGGTTACGGAAGAAGCGGCTGCTTTGGACGAAGCTACGGCCGAAGCGACCGAGGAAGTACGCGAAGAAGAAATTGGCGAGTCGGCGGAAGAAACCGACAAGCCGTAAACGATTTTCAGATTTGGAATATTAGTATCGGCAGGATGCGGCCGTACCGAGGTACGAAGTCGCGGTCAAGACAAGAGGCGAATGGCAGATTCCAATCAAGTCCGGATTAATGAACTGGCTAGAGAACTCGAGATCAAGGCGAAAGTCCTGATCGAGTACCTCCCAGAAGCTGGCGTTACCGAGAAGAAGACGCACTCGAGTTCGATCGATCTGGTGCATGCGGAACGGGTGCGCAAGCATTTTCGCGATTTGGCGGCGGCGGAAGAAGCAGCGGAAGCGGAGAAGGTAGCGAAAACCACGGCGGCAAAGAAACCCGCGCCAAAAGTGGTGAGCGCTCCGGCGGCGCCGAAGCTCCGGCTCAGCCCCGGTGCGAAACCGGCGGCGCCTCCAGCGGCTGCGGTAACCGCGCCAGCGACGGCTCCTGCGGCTCGGCCAGGCGTTGCGCCGGCAACTGGCGCTACGCCTGTCGTTACGCGCCCCGCAGCGGCGCCAGTTCGTCCGGCTGCAACCGGAACAACGCCCGCAGCGCATCCGCCAGCGGCTCCCGCAGGCGCCGCGGCACCGCGCCCCGTTGCGGCAGCGCCCACCGGCGCTTCGGCGACCACCCAGACTTCGAGGCCCACGGGCCCGCTCAGCACCCAGATGCCGCGACCGGGCGTTCCATTGCGCCCGTCTGCGCCCGGGGCTCCGCGACCCGGTGGTCCGTCAACAACGCAGCGATATCCGCCCGCGACGCCGCGGCCGTCGGGTCCATCTGGCCCGGGCCAGCGCCCAGGAGCACCGCAAGGGATGCGTCCAGGCGGAGCGACACAACCGTACCGTCCGAGCGGCGCGCCGCAAGGGCGCCCCGGTGGAGCGCCTGGACAGGGTGCCAGGCCCGGCGGTCCGCCATCGCGTTTCCCGCAGCGCCCCGGCAGTGGCGGCGCGCCTGGCGGACGTGACAACAAAGCTCCAGTAGGTGGACAACGCCCGGGAGCGGGTGTTCCGAAGGCTGAACCAGGCAAACCGCTCTACGCGCGCAAACCAGCAGCGCGTGGCGGCCGTCCGCTGATTGAAAAGCGTTACGCCGAAGGCGAACGCAAACTTCATCCCGTTCGTCCACGATCCGGAGCAGGACCGGGCGGCCGGGCGACCGCGGTGCAACCGGCTGAGCCGGTAAAACGCGAGCCGCGCGAAGTAACGGTTACGGAAGGAATCACCGTCCGCGAATTGGCGGAGAAGCTGGACGTGCGCGCCAAGGAATTGCTGAAGACGCTGCTCGATCGGGGCGTTTTCGCCAGTATCAATCAGGCGCTGGACGTAGCCACGGCGACGAACTTAGCCGAAACCTTCAGCGGAATCGTGAAGGTGGTTTCGTTCGAAGAGCAGATTGTCGAAGAAGAAAAGGTCAAGGAAACCCGCACGGGTAATGAAGTGCCGCGCGCGCCGGTGGTCACGGTCATGGGTCATGTCGACCACGGAAAAACCAGCTTGCTGGACGCGATTCGGCACGAAGATGTGGCGGCGGGCGAAGCCGGCGGCATCACGCAACACATCGGAGCCTACGAAGCGCATGCCAATGGCAAGCGCATCGTCTTCATCGACACGCCGGGCCACGAAGCGTTTACGCGTATGCGCGGCCGCGGCGCGAAGGTTACCGACATTGTGGTGCTGGTGGTGGGCGCCGATGACGGCATGATGCCGCAAACCGAAGAAGCCATCTCACACGCACGGGCGGCGAATGTGCCGATCATCGTGGCGATCAACAAGATCGATAAACCCGATGCGCAACCCGAACGGGTGAAGCGCCAGCTTTCCGATAAGGGCTTGATGCCCGAAGAATGGGGCGGCGACACGGTGATGGTGGAAGTTTCGGCCAAAGCCAAGACGAACATCGACAAACTGCTCGAAATGATTTTGCTGGTTGGAGATTTGCGAGAACTGAAGGCCGATCCGGGCATCCCGGCGAGCGGCACGGTTTTAGAATCCCGGGTGGACAAAGGACGGGGTCCGGTGGCGACGGTCCTGGTACAGAACGGGACGTTGCACGTCGGCGATGTGTTCATCGTGGGCGCCGTTTATGGAAAAGTGCGCGCGATGTTTGACGATCACGGCGCGGCGATCAAGCAGGCCGGGCCGGCGACTCCCGTGGAAGTTTTGGGATTGCAGGGTGTGCCGGATGCGGGCGATCAGTTCCAGGTGGCCGATGAAGCCAAGGCGCGGCACATCGTGGAATATCGCCAGGGCAAGCAGCGCGATGCGTCGCTGGCGAAATCGGCCAGCGGCCGTTTGACGCTGGACCAGTTGCACGAACAATTGCGCGCCGGTGAAGTGAAGGAACTGCCGGTGGTGGTGAAGGCCGACGTGCAGGGGTCGGTCGAAGTCCTGAACGAGATGATGCCGAGGCTTTCGACTGACCTGGTGAAGCTGAAAGTGCTGCACGCCAGCGTTGGCGCGGTTAACGAATCGGACGTGCTGTTGGCGTCGACTTCGGGCGCGGTGATCGTGGCCTTCAACGTAAAGCCGGAGCGCAAGGCGGCCGAGCTGGCGCAACGTGAAAACGTCGAAATTCGTTCCTATTCGATCATTTACGAGTTGCTCGACGAAATGACCAAGGCGATGCAGGGCTTGCTCTCGCCGATTATCAAGGAACATCATCTGGGCCGCGCGCAGGTTCGCGATACGTTCCGGGTCAAGGGCGTGGGCGCGATCGCGGGCTGCTCGGTGCTGGAAGGCGTCATGAAGCGCGACGCGGAAGTGCGGGTGAACCGCGAAGGCGCGGTGGTATTCACCGGCAAGATCAATTCGCTGAAGCGCTTCAAAGAAGACGTGAAAGAAGTGCGCACCGGATTCGAGTGCGGCGTGGGCATCGCGAATTTCGCCGACGTGAAGGTCGGCGACCTGCTCGAATGTTTCACCATCGAGAAGAGCGCGGCGCCGGATATGGGCGCGCCTTCGATTCGCACGCCACGGCAGCCGGAACGGGCCGAAGCTTCACGAAGCTAAAGCGGATTGCGTGGCGCAATTATTCGGGCGTTTGTTGGCACGCCGAGATTAGGGCTTCGGCGCGTGGTTGGGACGAAAATGCCGATCGGCCTCCTCACCCTGGAAATTCACATCCTTGACGCGCAGTCTCTCAAAGACAAGCGACAGGTAATCCGCAGCCTGAAAGACCGGCTGCGATCGCATTTCAACGTGGCGGTGGCCGAGCTGGCGCATCAGGACACCTGGCAGCGTTCGCGCGTTGGCGTCGTATCGATTTCAGGCGATTCCGGGCATCTGGAAAAGTCGATGGCCGAAATTGGCGAGGAATCGGAACGAGTATTGGGACGGGATTTGGTTTCGCGGCAGATTGAGTATTTTGAAGACGGGGAAGAATCATGAAGTCTCAAGGGCACCACGCAAGTCACCGACCGGAACGCATCGCCGAAGAAGTTCGCAACGAAGTCAGCTTGATGCTGGCCGGGGAACTGAAGGACCCGCGACTGTCCGCGCCGGTGGTCGTTACGGAAGTGCGACTGGGCGCGGGAATGCGCACCATCCGGGTTTTCGTCAGCCTGGCCGGTGACGAAGCAGAAAAAGCCAGCACGCTGGCGGGCTTGCAGGCCGCGAAGGGATTCGTGCGGCACGAGCTGGTCGACCGGCTGCACCTGCGGCGCGCGCCGGAAGTGATTTTCATGCTGGATCAAACCGAGGAAATCGGGAATCGCATCGAAAGCTTGCTGCGAAAGGCCAAGGCTCCAGAAGCAATCTAACCTGGCGTTTTTCCGCCGAACGCCTGAACTGAAAATCGGAACGGGTGACGCGCTGTTGTTCCGCCTCGAGTAAATTCAAAAAAATGCATCGTCCGCCCAAAACGCCCCCATTCGACGGAATCATCGTAGTGCACAAGCCCGCGGGAAAAACCTCGCACGACGTGGTGGAGACGGTGCGGAGGATCGTGGGCTTTCGGGGAATTGGGCATTTTGGGACGCTCGATCCGCTGGCCACGGGTGTGCTGGTTCTGGCTCTCGGCCGTGCGACGCGGCTGGCTCGTTTCTATTCCGGACGGCGTAAACGTTATTCTTGCGCGATGCGCTTTGGATTCGAAACCGATACGTACGATTCGGACGGCGAAGCGCTGGGGCGGGATGCGGCTCCGGCGCTGAACGCTGAAGAAATCGCGGAGTACGCTTCGCGATTCGTAGGAAAAATTCAGCAGGTGCCGCCGGCGTATTCAGCGAAGAAAATCGATGGCCGCTCCGCACATCATTTCGCTCGAAAAAATAAACCGGTGAAGCTCGAGCCCGCCGAGGTCGAAATTTTCGAATTAAAGCTGACCGGAATCGAAGGCTCGACCGCGCGATTCGACGTCGAGTGCGGGGCTGGAACCTACATCCGATCGCTGGCCTACGATATGGGCAAGCTGCAGGGGACTGGCGCGCACCTCACCCAAATTATACGTACGGCTGTGGGCGAGTTCACTCTCGATCAAGCGACGACGCTTCAAGATCTCGATCAGGCCGCCAAGGCCGGCCAGTTACAAGAGCATGTAATACGCTTGGACGCAGTTCTGCCGGATCTTCCGCGCGTGACCGTATTGCCGATCATCGAACGGCGGATCCGGCACGGCGCGAAATTCAATGTTTCACTGGCCCAGATTCAGCCGGGAAGCCGCGCTGCGGCGCAAGGTGCGACCACCGAACTGGATTCTGGAGAATGGAAGCCTGCACGCATTCGGGTGTTCAGTCAGCAAGGGCAGTTGATCGCAATTGCAGAGCCGGTGGTTCCGCGCACCTACCAGCCCATCCTGGTCCTCGAAGCAATCCCTTAAAACGAATTACTCAGGCTGCTGCGGCGGATTCTGCGGCGCCGGCTCGCCTTCGGGCGCCGGTTGAGGTTGCGGCTGCTGCGCCGGTGGCGGTTGCGGCGCAGCCTGGGCCGGCGGCGCCTGT
The DNA here is from genome assembly GCA_963835025.1 of uncultured Acidobacteriota bacterium. Taxonomy (GTDB): domain Bacteria; phylum Acidobacteriota; class Terriglobia; order Acidiferrales; family UBA7541; genus Palsa-295. The sequence continues at coordinate 43,511 of CAWIEL010000068.1, read as the reverse complement.
TGCTGCGGTTGTGGCTGGGGCTGAGGGGTAGGCTCTTCGCGTTGAGGATTCGTAAAGTTTCCGCGACGCTCCTGAATCGAAGGCCCGAATGCTCCGGCTCCCTGCAATTGGCCTCGCCCCGCATAAATCACATGAGCGTGGTGCGGAGTAAATTCCACCAGGCGAGGCGTGATCATCACCAGAAGGTTGGTGTATTGGTTCTGAACCGTGTTGGCGCCGCCGAGGACCGGAACATTGCTGAGGCCGGGTTCGCCGTTGAGCGATTCCGTGGATTGCGGCGAGACATATCCGGCCACGAAGGTGGGCTCGTTGATGTGCATACGCACGGTCTGATGGATCTCCTGATTGTCGACGACTGGAATATTGTTCAGGCTCTGCCCGGCCAGGCTGCTTAGGGTGAATTCGAGCTGCAGGGTGACTTCATCATCGAGATGCAGGCGCGGAGTGGCCTTAACTTTCAAGCCAATGTCGATGTACTCCGCATTCGGAAACTGGGTGCCTTGGCCGCCGGTGGAAGCGCCGAAAAGAGCAGCGGAATCGAGAATGATGGCGACGCTATTGGAGCCGAAGTTGGTCACTGCGAGGTCGGGTAATCCATCACTATTGAAATCAGCGGTGGCCGCCGAATTCGGAGTGGTTTGTAGCGGAAGCTCAAAAGGGGAGGAGAAGACTCCGCCGCCCACCCCGATCAGGACAGCCAGGGAATCATCTCCGGTCGCGGTGACCGCCATGTCGGGTACGCCGTCGGTATTGAAATCGGCGATGGCGATCGATGTCGGGTTGGTTCCCGCGGCATAATCGGCCCGCGGAGAGGCCGCGGTGCCGAAGGTCCCATCTCCGTTTCCGAGAAAAACGGAGACACTGTTGATCACCGAATTGTTTCCGGTGGCCACGGTCCCGCTATCGGCCACGGCCAGGTCCAGAATTCCGTCGTTGTTCAGGTCCGCAGATGCCACATAGATGGGCGTGACGCCGGTGGCGTAGGTGGCCCCGTTGGCGAAGGTCCCGTTGCCGTTGCCGATGTAGGTCTGCAGCGTGTTCGAAGCGGAATTGGTTACCGCCAAATCGATCAGCGCATTGGAATTGGGGTTGAAGGCGCCGGCGATGATGGAGGTCGGTTGCAGGCCGGTAGTAATCGGCACCGGAGCTTTGAACGTTCCGTCTCCGTTGCCGAAGTAAATTCCGATGGTGTTGTCGCCTTTATTCACCACGGCGAGGTCGGAGATTCCATCGTTGTTAAAATCGGCGACGGCGATGGAGACCGGCGTGGTTCCGGTAGCGACCGTCAGCGGTGTTTGGAAAGTGCCGTCGCCATTGCCGAGCAGAACTGACAAAGTATTGGCGTTCTCATTGGCGACGATCATGTCGACGTTGGTGGCCGGATCGTTGGTCAAGGTCTGGTGAAAATTGCCGGTGACGATAAATGCAGGGCCGGCCCCAACCGCGACGGTGGTTGGAAGGTTGAAAGTACCGTCGCCGACGCCCAGGAAAATGCTGACCGTGCCATCGGTAAAGTTGGCGACGGCCACGTCCTGAAAGCCATCGCCATTCAAATCAGCGGTGGCGACGAAGTCGGGATTCACACCGGTAGTTAAGAACGAAACGGAAAGGTTGGCGGGAGAGCCGCCGCTGACGACGCTGGTGGCCGCGCTGCTTCCCAGGCTGGAGGAATACTGGGCGAGCGATACGGGAAAGCGCTCGCCGAGGAAAAATGTGGCGGGCTTGCCATCTTCGGCGCGAAGAAGCATTTTGCGGCCGGAACGGATGGTCGAGAGAAAGTCGGAAAAATTCAGCGCCACGTTCGGCAGAGTGTACAGATAAGTGGTAATTCCGCCGCCGAACGCCAGGAACGCGGGCAGCGTCGAGGTTCCAAAGATCTGGGTGATGATGGTCGTGATCGAAGTGGTGCCGTCGGTAAGCTCGCGAGCTACGTTGGATGGGATCGAATAGATCTGCCCGGTCTGGGGGCCGACGATTCCCAGGTCACGCTGGTGATTCTTGTCGATTTCGAGTACTTCAATTTCCAGAACCAATTCCGGGGCCGGCCTTTCCAGGTCGTCGATGATGCCGGTGGCGATGGCCATGGCCTGAGGCGAAGCGCGCATGGTGATGGTGCGGCTCTTGTTGTCCAGATCCGTCCGGGTGATGCCGGCCACTTCGCGAATCAGGCGAGTCAGCTCGGTCATCTGTTCCGGCGTTTCGGAGTTGGGCAGCAGGACGGTGCGAGCGATCGAAACCTCGTAGTCTTTTCGTTTCTGGGTCGTGTCCTGCACTACAAAAAACAAATGGCTGGTCAGCGGACGCCAGAACGTGCCGGTGGCTTCGCCCATCACTTGCATCACGGTGGGGAAGTCGACGTCGTTGAGTTCGAAACGCACGGGAACCTGACGCAGGTCGACGTCGAAGGCGACCTCGACTCCGAACTTTTTGGCGATTTCCTCGTAGGCGGTTTGCGTCTGGCTGTGGAAGTTGAAGCTTTTAGTGCCAGGCAGATGATCGAGTTGAACCGGAGCCGCAAGCTGCCTTTCGGCCGTCTCGCGAATTTGCGCACGCGGGCGAAGTGCATCCATTTGCGCCAGGCGTTCGGCCAAAACTTGATTCGAGGGATCGAGTTCTCTCGCTTCGCGCAACGAACGAAGTGCGGTGGTTAAATCACCGGCGACCGCGGCTTTTTCCGCGGCGTCGATTTTAATTTGGACCACGTGGCCTCTGGCCAGCGCCTGATGCACGCCGTATTCGACCACGCTCGCGTCGAAATTGATCGCGTCGGTGTACGCTCCGAATGCTCCGGACCAATCGCCATCGGTTTCCAATTTCAAACCGCGCTTGTATGCATCCCGCCCTTTTTTCTGGTCGGCTTTGGACGGCGGCAAAGACTTCTTTTCGACGAGGGCGGGATTGGGCGCAGGAGCCGCCGGTTTTTTGGGGGCGGACGGGCGCGGAGTCGGCATCGTTTCGTCTTGCTGCTGCGGTGCAGCCAGAGTGGGCCGCGCTGGGGCGATCAGCGATCCCAAGGCCAACGCCCAGGCTACAAGGAGCGAAATCAGCCGCGAGCTAGATCCACGGCGAGGCAAATGAGGGACGCGATGTCGGCAGCAAAACCGAGGCATAAGAGTTGAGACAACATTCTAACAGGAAGGTAAGCAGTGATTCGGAAGAGGTTGAATTCACTTGATTTCGAGGCGGGTCGGGTTTAGACTCGAATTTCCAGTTGATACAGGCTTTCAACTAGAAACCAATGCTCTCTGCTCTGCTCCTCTCTCTCCGCGAAGGCGTCGAAGCCGCTCTGGTCGTCGGCATTGTCCTGGTCTATCTGAATCGAACCGGCCGCCGGGCCCTCGCCAGATATGCGTGGGCCGGCGTCGCGCTGGCGGTCATCGCCAGTTTCGTTGCCGCGGTGCTGCTGCAGCGTTGGCAGGTCAGCGAAGACGGATTCGAGGGCCTGTTGATGCTGGTCGCATCGGCACTCGTGTTCTCGATGATTATATGGATGAACCGGGCCGCCCGCAATTTGAAGGGCGAAATCGAGCAGCGGGTCGAAATCTACGCGCAGAAATCGAGCCGGGCGGCGGGATTGGGCATCGGGCTATTCGTATTCATGATGGTGGTGCGCGAAGGCGCCGAATTGATTTTGATTTTGCGCGCGGTGGAATTGTCCAGCGCGGGAATCCAGGTTTGGATTGGCACGGCCATCGGGATCGCCATCGCGGTCGCCGTCGGATTATTTTTCTTCCAGGGCACGCTGCGGATTCCTCTGCACCGATTCTTCAAGGCGACCAGCGCGATTCTGATGGTAGTGGCTTTTCAGCTGGCGCTGACCGGCATTCATGAGCTGAGCGAGGCGATGTGGATTCCGTCGAGCAAGACGGAGATGTCCACCATCGGGCCGATCGTTCGCAACGAAGTATTTTTCTTCGTGGTGATCCTGGGCGCGGCAGCACTGGTGGTGCTGCGGGAATGGTTCAGTTCCAGGACGCCAACGATTGAAACGGCCGGCAGTCCGGCGGACCGCCGGATGCGCGAGCACACTTTCCGGCGGCAACGGCTGTGGAGTTTCGCGGCAGCTGTGCTGTGCATCACGGTCGTGCTTTCGTTCGCCGGTGAATATGTTTACGGGAAAGTGGCTGCGGCCCCGGCTCCATCCAAGCCGCTGGTGGCTGAAGGCAATCTAATTCGCATCCCGCTCACCGACTTGACTGATTCGAGCCTGCATTTCTATACCGCCGATGTGAATGGCAGCGTGATTCGCTTCCTGGTGATTCACAAGACCAATGGCGATTACGCGACGGCTCTGGATGCCTGCCAGATTTGCGGGCCTTCGGGTTACCGCCAGGAAGGCCAGAGCATTATTTGCCGCACTTGCGGCGCAGCGATTTATATTCCGTCGATTGGAGAGTCGGGCGGCTGCAATCCCATCGGCGTGAAATCCCACGTGGAGGGCGGCGCGGTGGTGGTGGATCTTTCGGCCATCGGCGATGCGGCCTCCAAGATCCACTCCTGACCCCATGTTTGCTCGCCTGGTCCGGGAATCCTTTTCGCGCAACCCACGACGTAAAATACTGACTGCCGCTGCTCTGGTCGTGGGCATGGCGGTGGCGACTGCCACGCTGACGATTGCGTTAGAAGTCGGCGACCGCCTGGCGCATGAATTCCGCAGCTTCGGCGCGAATTTGCTGGTGACTCCACAGGCCGATACGCTGCCGGTGGAAATTGGCGGCGTCGATTATCGGGCGGTGGACGAAGGCGCGTACTTGAATGAAGCGGATCTCGGCAAGCTAAAGACAATTTTCTGGCGGCACAATATTGAGGGCTTCACGCCTTTTCTGGATGTTCCGGCTTTCGTGCCGCAGGCGGGCGGAAATGCAACGCTGGTCGGCACCTGGTACGAGCACGATGTGCCGGTGCCGGATGGCACGAAATTCAAAACCGGTTTGAGCGTCACGCATCCGTGGTGGAAGATCGACGGAAGATGGTTTCAGGATGGCGCTGCAGAGTGTGTGATCGGTTCGACATTCGCGGCGCAGCACCCGGAAATACGGATTGGAAGCAGACTTAACGTGGCGCAAGGCGAGCACTCGACCGACGACCGGGCGTTAGTAGTAACGGGAGTGGTTTCGACCGGCGACAGCGAAGACAACTCAATCCTGGTGCCGCTTTCAGTCGCGCAGGCGATTTCTGGGCATGCGGGGCAGGTGCGTTCTCTTTTCGTGAGTGCGCTGACCAAACCTGCCGATGCCCTGGCCGAGCGTGGTGAGCGCGCGCAGACGGAAAACAGTATTCAGCTTACGCCCACCGAATACGACCGCTGGTTCTGCTCGCCGTACATTTCCTCGATCAGTTTTCAGATCAAAACAGCATTGCCGGGGACCGAGGTGCACGCGATCCGGCGGGTGGCGGAAACGGAGGGCCGGGTTCTCTCGCGCGTGGGCGCGCTGCTCTGGATTGTGACTTTGGCCGCGCTGATCGCCGCCTCGCTCGCCGTGGCCGCTACATCGGCGACCACGGTGATCGAGCGCCGGTTCGAAATTGGAGTGATGAAGGCGCTGGGCGCCAGCAACTGGATGGTCACCGGCCTGTTCTTGATGGAGCAGTTGATGCTGGCGATTATAGGCGGCACGATTGGATTTATTTGTGGTGCGGCGCTGGCACGGATTCTCGGTACCAGCGTTTTCGGCACGCCGGCCAGCCCTCAATTGATCCTGATTCCAGTCATCGTCGGGCTGGCTGCGATGGTTGCCTTGATCGGTAGCGTCATACCTCTGCGGCGCGCCGCGCATCTGCGTCCTGCCCTGATCCTGCGTGGCCAATAGTGTTTTGGCGAATCGTATTTCAACTGCTGCGCGGCAGCCGGGCGCGCCTGACGGTGGCGACTCTGGCGCTGGTTAGCGGCGCTGCGGTGATTTCCGGGCTACTCAATTTGGATTTCGGCGTGGAGTACCAACTCACTCAACAATTCAGGACGTTGGGTGTGAACGTCGTGATTGCGCCGCGCACTCCGGCGTCTCTCCCCGAATCTGCTTCCTCGACTTCCGCGCTGATCGACCAAGGGGATCTGACAAACCGTATTCAAACAGAGGTCCCGGCGGGCACCGCTTACGCCCCGTTCGCGTTTGTGGTGGCGCGCGCCGAAGACAGTCCCGTGGTCGTGGTCGGCACCTGGCTGGACCAGCTTGGTCTGCTGAACCCCACCTGGAAAATGGAAGGAAATTGGATCGAGTCACGCGACGATGCGAGCGCGTGCCTGATCGGAAGAAACGCATCGAAGCAGCTTCATCTTGGGACGGGCAGCACGCTCCACGTGCAATATTTAAATCAAACAGTGCAGTGCAAAGTCTCCGGCATTCTCGACGCCGGCGCGGCCAGCGATAATCAAGTGTTCATGAACCTGCGGGTTTTGCAATCGTTGGCGGGGCTGAATGGCAAAATCAGTCTGGTCCAGTTGAACGTGGCCGGCGCCCCAGCGGCAATTGCCGGGACCGCAGATCGTTTGCGTGCGGCGCTGCCCGAGGTTCAGGTCCGTCCTATTCGCGAAGTAACAGAGGCGGAAGGACGGCTGTTGGGCCGCATTCGACTGCTGATTGTTTCCATGATTATTCTTATTCTGGTGCTGACGGCATTGTGTGTCTTAGCGACCATGGCCGCGCTGGCCATGGAACGGCGCGCGGACGTGGGGCTGATGAAAGCGCTGGGCGGATCGATTGGGCGCATCGCGATGATCTTTATCGCGGAGGTGGGCGCGCTGGGAGCTTTAGGCGGAATTCTTGGCGCCGCTTTGGGCGCAGGCCTCGCGTATTGGATGGGGTTGCGCGTATTCGAGGCCGCGATTCCTCCCCGGTGGGAAGTTTTTCCGATTACGGTGATCACGATGACAGCGGTGGCGATGGCCGGGGCCTTGCCGTTGCGAGCGTTGGGCGCGGTGAAGCCCGCCAACATTTTGCGCGGAGAATAGAAATTGCCGACGGTGGTACAAATCGAAAACGTGCGCAAAGAATTCGGCAAGGTGTGCGCGCTCGATGGCGTTTCGTTCCGCATCGAAGCAGGCGAATGGATTGCGATCATGGGGCCGTCGGGTTCAGGTAAAACGACGCTGATTAATATTCTGGGGGGCTTGGACACGCCAACGTCAGGAGTGGCGGTAGTGGATGGCGTAGACGTCGGCAGGTTGGATGAAGCCGGTCTGACGCGATTCCGCGCGGAAAAAATCGGATTCGTATTTCAGCAATTTCATCTGGTGTCGTACTTAACTGCGCTTGAAAATGTGATGCTGGCGCAATACTTCCATAGCACCACGGACGAGAAGGAAGCGCACCAAGCGCTGGAGAGAGTCGGCTTAGGTGATCGAATAGAGCATCTGCCGGCCCAACTCTCTGGCGGGGAACAGCAGCGCGTAGCGGTAGCGCGCGCCTTAATCAATCATCCCAAGCTGATTCTCGCCGATGAGCCGACCGGAAATCTGGACGAAGCGAACGAAAAGATCGTCTTGGATCTGATGCGTGAATTGCATGACGAAGGACGGACCATCCTGATGGTGACTCACGCACCCTCGATTGGCGCGTTGGCCGATCGTCGCATCGATTTTTCGCATGGACACCTGGTTTCAGCGCATACCGCGGGCATTGCGAAGCCAAAATAGGCTCGGATTGCGCCGGAGCACGAAGAAAAGAACACTCTCGAGATGTGGCACAATATAGAAGACGCCGGAGTCTTCGATTTTCAGTCGCATCCAGATGCCGATCCCACTCGATTCTCGAAAAAAGCCGACCAGCCTGAAGGTTCACCTTTCCACCGGGGAAGGCGTAGATATTCGCTGGGCCGACGGGCACGAAAGCCATTACGCTTTTCCGTATCTCCGTGATTCCTGCCCCTGCGCTATGTGCAACGATGAACGCGAACAAAAAGCCAAAGGGGCATCCAAAACGGCCGCGTCGCCTCTACCCATGTTTAAGCCGCGCGTGACGGCCAAAGCGGCCACTCCAGTAGGGAACTATGCGATCCAGATCGAATTTTCGGATAGCCACGCGACGGGCATCTTCAGTTTCGGCCATTTGCGAGAGATCTGCCCATGCGAGGCCTGCGCGCAAGCGTTTCGACCTGTCGCAACTGAAACAACCGGATAGTTCAGCGGAGTCGCCGAGGCCGTTTTTCGATTTTCTCGCCATGCTTCCATTCTGCCGCCATTTCAACGTATAGTTCGTATCCGCACCCAATTTCGCCTATGGCATCGAACACAGGTCCCACATTCACCCCAGGCCGCGTCCGCCCTGTCGCCAAAGTTCTGGTTGCGACTACGGCGATGCTGGCGTTCATTTCCTTCTGGCGCGCCGCCGCTATCGTACTAAACGACTTGGCTTCCTCCGCGTATTACGCGGGCGGCGAGGCCGAGCAGTTTATCGGCAAGACCGCGCCGTGGTTCATCCTGGGAATCATGCTGTTTTCCTACGCGGTGCGAGCCGTGTACGTAGAAAGCTGCAGCATGTTCGTGCGCGGCGGCGTGTATCGCGTGGTCAAAGAGGCGTTGGGCGGCACGCTGGCGAAATTCTCGGTGTCGGCGTTGATGTTCGATTACGTGCTGACTGGGCCGATCAGCGGTGTGTCGGCAGGCCAATACTTAGTCGGCGTTATCAACGAGCTGTTCGCTTTTGCCCACCTGCCCTACCACATGAACGTGAACGCGACGGCGGCAGCGGTCGCAATTTTGATCACCGTTTATTTCTGGTGGGAAAACATCAAAGGCGTTCCGGAATCGAGCGGCAAAGCGCTGCGGATTATGGAGCTGACCACCATCATGGTGGTGATGCTCATCAGTTGGTGCGCTTATACGCTGTGGACCCGCACCGGATGGCACCTTCCTCCTTTCCCCAATGCCTCGAACATGAAATTGGACAAGGGTTCGCTGGGCTGGTTGGACGGCTATCACTGGGCGCACACGCTCACGCTGATTATTATTTTTGTCGGCCTGGGGCATTCGGTGCTGGCCATGAGCGGCGAGGAGTCGCTGGCGCAGGTCTACCGCGAAATCGAACATCCGAAACTGAAGAACCTGAAAAAAGCCGGCTTGGTCATCTTCGTTTACAGCCTGGTGTTCACCTCGCTGGTCTCTTTTTTCGCGGTGATGATTATCCCGGACGATGTGCGAGGAAACTTCACTGAGAATCTGATCGGTGGTCTCTCCATGCATCTCGCGGGCGGTTACAACTTACGCCTCGCATTCCATGTGTTCGTGGTCGTGGTCGGCACATTGATCCTGGCAGGCGCGGTGAACACCGCGATCGTGGGTTCCAACGGAGTTTTGAACCGGGTTTCAGAGGATGGCGTGCTGACCGACTGGTTTCGTCATCCCCACGCGCGTTTCGGTACCACTCATCGGCTGATCAACATGGTCGTGGTATTTCAAATTGCGACCATCATCATCAGTCGCGGGGACGTGACCTTCCTCGGCAACCTGTATGCCTTCGGCGTGATTTGGAGTTTTTCGATGAAGGGCGTGGCGGTGTTGGTGCTGAGGTATACGCACCCGCAAGACCGCGAATATCGCGTGCCGATGAACCCGGTCATTTTCGGAAAAGAAATTCCGATTGGCTTGGGATTGATTACGCTGACGCTGCTGGCGATCGCGATCATCAATTTGTTTACCAAGCCTTCCGCGACGATTGCGGGAATTACCTTCACGGTGCTGCTGTTCTGCGTTTTTGAATATTCCGAACACCGTATGCGAGTCCGAGCCGCGGGCGCCACTCACGTGGAGCTGGACCAGTTCAATTTGGCGCAGGAAGCAGAGTTGACTCCCACCAGCGTGGGAGTTTTGCCGGGCAGCATTTTGGTGCCAGTCAGCACCTATTACTCGCTGTACCACTTGGAAGCCGCGCTGCGCCGGGTGCGCCAGAAGCAAGCGGAAATCGTCGTCCTCCATGTGCGCTTGCTGCGCCGGGCAGCTTCGGGAGAATACGAGCTAGCTCCGGATCAGCTATTCAGCACCATCGAACAGCTGCTGTTTACGAAAGTGCTGGCGCTGGCGGAAAAAGAAGGCAAGCCGGTGCGGCTGGCAGTAGCCGCAGCCAACGATTTGTGGGAAGGCATTTTGCGTACCGCGATGAATTTGCAGGCCAGCACAGTCGTGGCCGGAAGCTCATCCAAAATGCCGGTTATCGAGCAGGCGCGCGCGATCGGACTTACCTGGGAGCGGATGCCGGAGCCGAGGCCGCGGGTGACGCTGGAAATTTTTGCGCCTTCCGGGCAAGAGCAAATTTTCTATCTGGGGCCGCATGCTCCGCGACTGACGCCGAACGAAATCGACATGCTGCACCGCATCTGGCTGCAGCTGAGCGACAAATTGCCTGGCGAAGAAGTCCATCACCACGACATCGTGCATTTTGCGCTGGGCGAAGTCCAAAGGGAGCTGGATGAAGGCCAGGAGACGGCGGTGCTCGAGCGGCTCCAGCAGCACGTCCATTCGATTCAAGGCCATCGATTGGACGCGCCGGAAGACCCTAAGAAATTGACCGGCAAATAGCCGGTCGAACTCCGTAGTCGCCTCGATCGAACCGCCGCCCTGCCAAACTTTTGTTTTTCGCAAACCTTCCGCCTAAGCGCGCAGCTCCGAGGTGCAGTTCGGGCAGCGGGTCGCTTTCAGCGGAATGGTCGAGGCGCAGAAGGGGCATTCCTTGGTGGTCGGAGCACCGGCTGGCGCGGGCTTGTTCCACTTATTGACCATGCGGACCAGCAGGAAAATCGCGAAAGCGACGATAATAAAGTCGACGATGTTGTTCAGAAATATTCCGTAATTGATGGTCGCCGCACCGGCCTGTTTCGCTTCCGCTAGAGACGCGTAATTTTTCCCGGAAATATTGATGAACAGGCTGGAGAAGTCCACCTTGCCCAGAATCAAGCCAAACGGAGGCATGATGATGTCCGTCACGAGCGAGGTGACGATTTTGCCGAAAGCGGCGCCGATAATAAAACCGACGGCGAGGTCCAGCACGTTGCCCTTCATCGCAAATTCTTTAAATTCCTTTAGCACGGATAGCTCTCCTCGAATTGAGTTACTGCAGCGTGCAGGGCCCAGGAAAAATACTATGGATTGCTTGCGGGAGGTTATCTGCAAACCGGCTGGTGGGGCAAGGCAAATCAGCGCCGGCGAGCGCGCAAGGGAATTGAGGTGCGCGACCAACTTAGCTTTTGCGAAGCGAGAAAATGGCGCCGAGCAGGCCGCGTACCACCAGGATTAATCCCGCGGTGCCGAGCATCGTCGGAGCCAATCGCCAAGGAAGCATCGGAATCGCCAAAATGGCGAGACCCACCAGCACGAGCGAAGCGGCTCTGATTCTCGAATCGTATAATCGCAGTCCCGGTTCAGGTTTAATCCCGCGACGTACGCCCCAGAAAACCAGTAGCGCACCCAGTGCGATTAGACCTGCCGGCTGCGTGGGCAGGCCGACTCGTCCTGAGAATGCCAGAAGGACCAGCAGCGCCCCGAGCAGGAAGACGATGAACTCGCTCAACAAACGAAAAGGATTGATGGATGGCGGCATATTTTCCAGATTGAATTATGCGGCAGGCCGATGGTGGGTCGCAATCCGGGTTCTCGCCAGGGAGCGGGATGAATGCCACAGTTGCGGCTGTGGCAGCGGCTATTTCAACGAGTTGGAGATGATACAATCTGAGATTCGGTCCTGCATCGATGGGGCATCTGTAGTCATCTAACATGCGAGGTAAACATACGTGCACAAGGTGATTATCATCGGTAGCGGGTGCGCCGGCTTGACCGCGGCGATCTATGCGGCGCGTGCGGATTTGAGCCCCGTGGTGCTGGACGGATACGAGCCAGGCGGACAGCTCGCGTTAACTACCATGGTCGAGAACTTTCCCGGGTTTCCGGACGGAATTCTCGGTCCCGAATTGATTGAGAATACCCGCAAACAGGCCCAGCGTTTTGGCACCGAATTTCGGGCCGGCGCCGTCTCCGCCGCGGACCTGAGCAAGCGCCCGTTTAAAATTACCGCTGGGAACGAAACGTATGAGACCGAAACGCTGATTATCGCGGCGGGCGCTTCGGCACGCATGCTGGGCATCGAATCCGAAAAGCATTTGTTGGGGCACGGAGTTTCGACCTGCGCGACCTGTGATGGATTCTTTTTCCGGGGCAAAGACATTATCGTGGTGGGTGGCGGCGACACGGCTATGGAAGAAGCTACGTTTTTGACCAAGTTCGCCAAGACGGTGACGCTGCTGCATCGCCGTAACGATTTCCGCGCCACGAAAATCATGTTGGACCGGGCCCGGGCCAACGAGAAAATTCGGTTCATGACGCCTTATGTCATTGAAGAAGTTCACGACGTGAATACCAAGAACGTAGAAAAAGTGAGGGTCCGCAATACCGAGACGCAAGAGATGAAAGAAATCGAAACGTCCGGCGTATTTGTGGCGATTGGTCACGATCCGAATACGAAGGTCTTCAAGGGCCAGCTGGATATGAACCCCGATGGCTATCTCCTCACCCATGACGGTCCGAAGACCAATATCGAAGGAGTCTTCGCCGCGGGCGATGTACAGGATCACAATTACCGGCAGGCCATTACCGCGGCGGGCTCGGGTTGCATGGCCGCGATCGAAGCCGAACGGTTCCTCTCCGGACACAAAGGCTGACGCGGCGGCCAGCTTGCGCCATACTTTGATGTCGATGCCTTCATCATTTAACGAGCATATGCGTGTCCCACTGCGTGGCCAGGCCTGCTGATGCGCGAACTCCTGCTAAAACTCTCCGAAAATAAGCGGATGGCGCCATTGATCATGGCCAACGGCGTGAGTCGCCGTGTGGCACAGCGATTCGTGGCGGGAGAAAATCTGGAAGACGCGCTAGCCGCCGCAAATGCCGTCAATCGTTCCCTGAAACTGGCGAGCCTCGACCTGCTGGGAGAAAACGTTTCGGACGAAGCGGGCGCGCGCACGGCTGCCGTCGGATACCGCGCGATTTTTGACCGCATCGCCGCCGAGCGGCTGGATGCGAACGTGTCGCTAAAGCTTACCCAGCTGGGCCTCGATCTCAGCGAGGAGCTCTGCCAGGAACTTTTGGAAGGCATCGTCCAGCACGCCGCGGGGCTGGGAAATTTTGTGCGTGTGGACATGGAGGGTTCGGCCTACACGCAGCGCACCGTCGATCTGGTGAAACGCGTGCGCAGCGAATACTCCGCGGTCGGCACCGTGGTGCAGGCGTATCTCTACCGCGCCGAACAAGACGTCAAGGATTTGCTGGCGGCGGGTTGCCGCATGCGGCTTTGTAAAGGCGCTTACAAAGAGCCGCCCGACGTGGCGTTCCCGAAGAAGGCAGACGTCGACGCGAACTACGTAAAATTGATGAAGCTGCTGCTGCCCAGCGGCATTTACCACGGCATCGCGACGCATGACCCGGCGATGATTCAGGCCACCAAAGATTTCGCCCGCGAACAAAACATCGCCAGCGACAGATTTGAATTTCAGATGCTGTACGGGATTCGCACCGATTTGCAGGACGCGCTGGTTGGCGATGGGTATCGTGTCCGCGTTTATATCCCATATGGCACTGATTGGTTTCCGTACTTCATGCGGCGGTTGGCTGAACGGCCGGCGAATGTGACGTTTTTTCTGCGAAGTCTGCTGCCTCGTTCCGGGAACGGCACTCAGTAACGAAATTTTCTCCGTCCACCCGTAACCTCCGGTTGAGATTCCTCACTTCCCGATTTAGAATGGCCCCGCGCGCCGGTCGAAACTCTTCGCGCGCTTCACCACGGGAGCCTTTCATGCGAACTTTTGTAGCCCGAATTGTCGCGATTTCTCTTTTGCTGACGGTTGCCGGGTGCGGCAGCAAATCCTCCTCGACTCCGGAAAGCGGAAATGCTCCTGCTGGTTCGGCAGCGAATCCTTCGAACCCTGCGAGTTCGAATCCTTCCGGTTCGAACGCATCTAACGCTCCGGCCGTTCCCGCGCCGGCGCCCCAACCGCCTCCCCCGCCTCCCATAGTCATTCCGGCTGGCACGACGATTACGGTGACCCTCGATCAGACGATCAATTCGCAGACCGCCAACAATGGCGATGGTTTCTCGGCGTCGCTGGCGGTTCCGGTTACGAGTGGCACGGTCGTGGTGCTGCCGGTAGGAACGCGGGTTGGCGGAACGATTGTGACGGCGCAATCGGCCGGAAAATTCAAGGGTAACGCCTTGCTTCAGTTGGTGATCGATTCGGTCCGGATCTACGGGACGAAATATCCGATGCAGACCAATGAGATTGAAGATGTGGGTAAAGGCCGCGGGAAGAGAACAGCAGTGGGCGCGGGCGGTGGAGCTGCCTTTGGAGCCATTGTGGGCGCGCTGGCTGGCGGCGGAAAGGGCGCGGCCATCGGCGCTTTGGCTGGAGGAGGCGCGGGTACTGCGGGCGCGGGCTTTACCGGCAAGAAGGACATCGTATTGCCTGCAGAGACCCGGCTGCACTTCCGCCTGGCGCAGCCGCTAACAGTGCCGCCCGCTCCGCCGGTCGCGCCTGGATCATCCGCGCCGCCTGCCAACTAATAAATAGCCGGACTCGGGGCGGCGGGTTTACGCTTTGCGGCAAACAGCCACGCCGTCGCGCAGCGGAACAATTACAGGGAAAAGCTCCTTCGAGCCGTAAATCATTTTGTTGAATTCGAGGATTCCGCGCGTCGAATCGTCCTTCGGCGCTTCTGTTACTTTTCCCGACCACAAAACATTGTCAGCGATCACGAGTCCACCCTTTTTCAGGCGAGGCAAGGATTTCTTCAGTGCCGCGGGATACTGGTGTTTCAATACGTCGATCAGGATGATGTCGAATTCGCCGGAGACTTCATCGATCAAGTCGACGGCATCGCCGATCAGAATGTGAACGCGTTCGAGGATTCCAGCTTTCTTCAAATTCGCGCGCGCCATCTCGGCGTTCTTGGTATCGCTATCGGTGTAATAAATCTCGGCGTCCGGGTCTGCGGCTAATCCAAACCACGTCGCGGAATATCCAATGGCCGACCCCATTTCAAAGATGCGTTTTGCGCCGGAAATTTGGGTAAGTAGATATAGAAGGCGGCCGCACTCCGGGCCAATAATCGGCGTGTCGTGCTCGCGAGCGTATGCTTCCATTTCTTTCAGGACGCCAGCGCGTGCGGGGGTTACGCCACCCAGATATTTTTCAACTGCTGGTTCCAGTATTCCCGGCATGTCGTCGCCTCCGTTGGTCGCTGGGTTTTAGGAACGAGCGGCCGCTTGCACCGTCGATTCGCCCAGTGTCTCGCCCGGTTTCATCTCATGGATTTCGAGACCCCGAATATCCTGGGTGAGTTGGCGCAGTTGCTCGGGGCGTCCAACCAGTGCAGGAAAGGTAGCGAAGTGCATGGGAATGACGTGCTGAACATTGAGCAGGCGAATCGCCAGCCCCGCTTCACGGGGCCCCATGGTGAAGTGATCGCCGATGGGCAGCATGGCTAGATCGGGCGCATAAAGATCGCCGATGATTTTCATGTCGCCGAAAACTGCGGTGTCTCCGGCGTGGTAAATGGTCAAGCCTCCAGGCAGACGCACGATGTAGCCGCAGGCTTCTCCGCCGTACACGATATGGTCGCCATCCTGAATTCCGCAGGAATGCACGGCATGGACCATGGTGACTTCAAGGTCGCCCACTTTTTGCGTGCCGCCCTTGTTCATCGCGCTGGTTCCGGAAACGCCCTTCGATTCGAGCCAGGCGCACAGCTCAAAAATTCCCACAACCTTCGGCTTGAATTTCTTTCCCAATTCAACGGCATCGGCGATGTGATCGAAATGTCCGTGAGTGACCAGCATGGTGTCGATGCGATCGAATTTCTTGTCTTTTTCGGGACACGCCGGATTGGTCAGAATCCAAGGATCGATGACCAGCACTTTGCCGTCGGGCGTATCAATGCGAAAAGCGGCGTGGCCCAGCCAGGTGACTTTGTTACCTCGAAGGTTGAGCATGGTGCAATCTCCTTGATTCAAGCTGAAGTTGGATCGATATGAAAGTTTACAAAAAACCCCGGTCGACTATTTTCCGGTTTGCGGCGAGCCAGCACCTAGAGTCGCGCGAAAACCCTGCTCAAATTGCGCCCTGGGCCGGCTGCCCAAGAAGAACCCAACGACGTTGCCGTCTTTCCCGTAGAACATCGTCTGGGGCATGGTGCCTTTCCACTGCGGATTCACACCGTCGTAAAAGCGATCGAGATCGATCCCCGGCTTCTGACGGTAATTCGGAAAGCCCGGTGCCATTTTGGCGAGGAAGCGGCGAACCAGATTCATGTCCGACTCGTCGTCCATGTCGATTCCGATCACCTCGACGCCCTGCGGTTTGAATTGCTTGGCGAGCTCGACCACCATGGGGTACTCCTCCCGGCACGGCTCGCACCAGGTAGCCCAGAAATTCACAACGAGCGGCTTACCCCGGTATTTGGCCAAGAGTTGCTGATACCCGGCCAGATCAACCAGGACCGGATCAGCAGGCTTAGCGGTGGCGTGTGCGGTGGTCTTTCCCGCTCCGGACGACTGGCTGTGACCGGGCAAAGCTGCGCCAACAACCGTTAGGAATGCGATAACCACTACTGTGCTGAGACGACCCAAAACCCTCACGTTTGGCTCCTTACGGCCCGATTCAACCGCCTAATTATACGCGCAGCAACTCAGGCTCTGCTACGCACCATTAGACGCCCGGAACTTGTACGCGCTTACCATTGGTGATATAAAAATTGTTCGGGAATCTTACTTCCAGATGCCCTGCAGAACGCGCCATGCGCTTCTGAACCCCCTCTCGATTGAGGAGAAATTGAAATGGCCTATGTAATTGCGGAGCCCTGTATCGGAACCAAAGACACCGCCTGCGTAGACGTGTGTCCGGTAGATTGCATTCATCCGCGCAAGGATGAGGCGGGCTTCGAAGCGGAGAAGCAGCTTTACATTCATCCGGATGAATGTATCGACTGTGGCGCGTGTGTTCCGGTCTGTCCGGTGACGGCCATATTTGCTTTGGAAGATTTGCCGGAGAAGTGGACCAGCTTCACGCCGGTGAATGCGGATTGGTTCAAGAACAAGAAAGCCTAGATCGGCGGGCTTGGTGTACCGCCAGAAAGGTATTTCAGACGGCGAGCCTTTGGGCTCGCCGTTTGCGCGTTTAGCGCGTATCTAAACTTCCAGACCCAAAGCCGCCTTGCCGCTGGCGCTGATCATGCTTGGGTTCCAGGCCGGCTCCCACACGATGTTGACCTGCACGTCGTTGACGGTTTCGACCGCCGCTACCTTGGTGCGCACTTGATCGGGAATAGCCTGCGCTGAAGGGCAATCGGGGGTGGTCAGAGTCATTTTCACTGTGACGTTGCCCGCTTCGTCGCTTTCCACGTCATAAATCAGACCAAGATCGACAATGTTTATCGGGATCTCCGGATCGTAGCACTGGCGAATTGCGTCCATAATTTTCTCTCGCTCGATAACCATCGGCTGCTCCTTCGTTTCGCTCACCTAGCAGCGTTCCACATTGTGGGGGCCGAGTCAATTGGGCGCGGGTAAGGCAATCGAGCACTTTCACTGATAGACTTCGGGGAGTTCATTTCTTCTGCTGTTGGGATATGGGGTTCAGATGAAAAGTGGCTTCTCCGTTTCTTTCGCGGCAATCGCTACGGTATCCCTTTTGTTGGTCGGTTCGACTTTCGGCCGGAAAGAACCACAAGACAGCCCGGCTAAAGATTCCCATTCGCCGACGAAGCGGCCAGACCGGGTAATCAGCCTGTCAGCGAAAGATTCCGCATTGGAGCCGGCCACGATTCACATGGTGGTGAACGAAAAAGTCGAAGTTGATGTTACCGGAGATAATGAAACCTTGGGCGTTCGCGTGAGCCCGTTTCCGGAGGGCGCCAAAGCGAATACTCCGCCGGGGCTGGCGTTTCTCTTCGGCGAGGATTGCTACAAAATTCAGAAGGGCCAAGCAACGCAAATCCTGATTGAAGCGACCGAACCCGGGACCTACCCGATTACTTGCTGCAAAAATTGCGGTGGAAAGCACAAGGGCATGGTCGGCCGGATTGTGGTGACCGCCACACCCTAATATGGATATCAGAATCGAGTTGCCAGGCGTAAAGCTCGCGGTGGTCGAAGCCGACGAGGTGCAGGTCCGCGCCGATGATCCGGAATTGACCAAGCTGCTGGATGAAGTTTGCGCTCGGAAGCAAAAAGAATTTACGGTTGAGAGCCTTGCCGAGGCCGAACCGGTTCGCGCGGCTCGAGCGCTCTTTCGCGGGTGGGGCATTGATCCCTCGAAGTATCGGCCGGCATCGGAAGCGTTGCTGCGTCGCGTGGTTCAGGGCAAGGGATTGTATCGGGTCTCAAATGTAGTGGACGTGGGAAACCTGACGTCGCTCGAGACTGGCTGGCCACTTGGGTGCTACGACCGGGCGCGAATTGCAGAACCGATTGGGTTTCGCCATGGCCTGGCCGGCGAGAGTTATGAAGGAATTGGCAAGAAAGTCTGGGACCTCGAAGGCAGGCCGGTGCTCGCGGATCCAGCCGGGCCGTTTGGAAGTCCGATCAGCGACTCCACGCGCAGCATGATCACCGAGGCGGCCCGGAATGTCGTGGTGGTCATCTACATTCCCGAGAGGACGCCGGATGCCGCCGTTGAAACTGCTGTAAAACGCCTGACGGATCGGATGACCTCGTTCGGCGGCGCGTCGCGAACGGAATTTGCGATTTGTCGTCCGCAATCCACGTAAAGATCTCCGAAAAGATCACAGGTACATTAAAAGAATCTGGAAGATGGTGGGATTTACCCCGGTGTGAAGTTCGCTGGATTCAGGTTATTCTGGGAGTGCTCCAGCGAGGTCCTCGGTGCGGAAATTTCAGTTCGTTCTACTCATGCACGCCCACCAGCCGGTGGGAAATTTCGATGATGTTGTCGAACGGGCCTACCAGCATTCCTATTTGCCTTTTATTGACGTTTTGTCTCGTCATCCTTCGATCCGCCTAGGGCTGCACTTCACTGGTTCTTTGTTGGAGCTTCTTGAGCGCTCGCATCCCGAATATTTCGAACGCCTGCGTGCGATGGCAAAGAGCGGGCAAATTGAAATGATCGGCGGGGGCTACTACGAACCGATCCTGATCGCGATCCCTCCCGCTGACCGCCACGAACAAATTACTCGGCTGGCCGATTACGTCGAAAAACATTTCGGGCAGCGCCCGCGCGGTGCCTGGCTGGCTGAAAGAGTGTGGGAGCCGCAGCTGCCATCATCGCTGGCGCCCTCGAGTGTCGGCTACACGCTCGTTGACGACAATCATTTTCTGGGTGCGGGATTCGAATTGAATCAGTTATTCGGCCACTATTTGGCGGAAGACCAGGGCCACGTGGTGAAAGTCCTGCCGGGGTTGAAGGCGTTGCGGTACCTAATACCGTTCAAATCGCCCGCCGAAACGATTGAGTATCTTCGTGGCGCAGCGTCCGTGAAACCCAACGGATATGCGGCCATGGGCGACGATCTGGAGAAATTCGGCGTCTGGCCCGGCACGTTCAAGCTGTGCTACCAGGACGGCTGGCTGGAGAAGTTTTTTACGGCAATCGAGCAAAATTCGGAATGGCTGGAAACCGCTACACCGGGCGCGGCGGTGGAGTCGCATTCGCTACTGGGGCGCGCCGACCTGCCGACTGCTTCCTACACCGAAATGATGGAATGGTCGCTGCCCACCCCGGCGCGGAATCGCTATCACTCCTTGATTGCTGAATTCGCCAATCGCGGCGACGCGCTTCCTTTCTTGCGCGGAGGAATTTGGCGTAATTTTTTCTCGAAGTATCCCGAATCGAATCTGCTGCACAAAAAAATGCTACACGTATCGCATAAGGTCGGCGATCTTGACGCCAGCCGCCGCCGCGATCAGGCTTTCCTGGATGCGCGCGAGCTGGCCAAGACCCAAGTGCTGCGCGCGCAGTGTAATGATCCCTATTGGCACGGAGTTTTCGGCGGTCTTTATTCGCCTCATCTCCGAACCGCGTTGTGGCGTTCGCTGATCGAAGCGGAAGCGATAGCCGAAGGCTTTGGCCATCGCTCCCGCCAATACCAGGATTCGACAGCCGTCGACTTTAACGGCGACGGCCACGAAGAAATCTATTTCACGTCGGAAAAATACGCGGCGCTGGTGAATCCCGCGGACGGAGCGACGGTTTGCGCCATCGATTGCCGGCAATCCAATGCAGCGTTGATAAATTCGCTGGCGCGCCGGCGCGAGTCGTATCACGCCAATATCAAGAACCTGCATGCGGGCCAGTCGCAAGGGGCCGCGTCAATTCACGAGCAGACTCGCACCAAAGAAGAAGGCCTCGAACGGTGGCTGCAGTACGATCGCTGGCCGCGTAATTGCTTTCGGCTACTGCTATTTGGGCGAAACAAAACTTATGACGACGCGGGCAACGTCAGGTTAGACGAAGATGCGGCGCTCGCCGCTGGCCCGTATCGCACCGCACAGATCTCCCCGGCCGGGGGCACTTTCATCAGCGAGGGCAGCGCAGACTGGCCACTGGAAAAAACAATTTCGTTCAGCACCACGGAGCAGGGCTTTGAAATCGCGTGCGATCTGGTGCTGCGCCGCAACGCGCCGGGATCAGCGTCAGTCTACGTCGGGATCGAATCCGTCTTGAATTTCCTCGCGCCGTCTTCGCCAGATCGTTATTTCGAAATCGGGGGCGCCCGTTATCCGCTACGCTGGGGTGCGCAGGTTCCGGCCTCGGAACTGCGGGTGGTGGACGAATGGCAAAAAGTTGGGGTGACCTTTTCCGCGGGCGATGCTCGCGACTTTTGGATCACGCCGATTGAGACTGTTTCGGAATCGGAAGAGGGTTTCGAGCGCATTTACCAAGGGTCCCAGATCATCGCCGTCTGGCCGGTGGAATTGGCGCAAGGCGCAGAGTGGAAATGCCGGCTGCGGCTTTCGGTGACGGATCCGACGTTGGTGAAGGCCGCGGGAGCGAAGAAATAATCCGAACTGAATTGAGAAAGTTGCTGATGGGCGACGCGCTCTGTTAGAGTTTCGCCTGGGAGAAAAGACGGAATGGCGGTTTCGCAGGAACTTCTCGATATTCTAGTTTGCCCCGCGGACAAAACTCCGGTGAAACTGACCGGCGATCAACGTGGATTGAAATGCCCGTCCTGCCGGCGCGTCTATCCGATCCGCGAGGATATTCCGGTCATGCTGATTGACGAAGCGCGCATCGAGGGCGAGTAACCTCTGCACTTTTGTGGTGAAAAATCTTTCGTCCACAGCGCATCAGCCTCTGGCCGGTGAAAGTCAGTTTTCGCGCTTGCTTCCGGAACTCCCCAAAAATTCGCAAATCCTGATCGTGCGCCTGCGCTCGCTCGGCGATTTGGTATTGGAAACTCCAGCAATCGCGGCGCTGAAAGGTTGGCGGCCCGATCTGAATATTTCGGTTCTGGTCGAACCTAGGTTTGCCGCAGCGCTGGAAGGTAATCCGGCGGTCAGTGAGCTGATACTTTCCGATGGATCGCTCCGCTCGGCATTCAATCTGCGTCGCAGAAAGTTTCCGATTATTTTCAACCAGCACGGTGGCCCGCGCAGCGCCATCCTGACGGGAGTGTCAGCGGCGCGCTGGCGGGTCGGCTGGAAGGACTTTCAGTATTCCTTCGTCTACAACGTTCCGGTCCCCGACGCGCTGGAATTCTACGGCCGCCCGGATGTGCATACCGTGGAGCATCGGCTCTCGCAATTTTATTGGACAGGGTTGCCGCGTGGTCCGATTCCGCCGACCCAGGTTTTCGTGCAGGACGACGCGAAGGCTTCGCTTCAGAACAAGCTAGCCAAGCAGGGGATCGCGCTGCAGGAGCCTTACACCGTCTTGCAACCAGGCGCGCGCCTCGCCGGCATGCGGTGGCCGGTCAGCAGGTTTGCCGAGCTGGCCGCGTGGCTACGCAGCAAGTACGGAATTGCAAGCGTAGTGAACTGTGGAATACAGGATAGCGAAATCGCGGCTGACGTTCGCCAGCACATGCAGGGCTCGTTCGTTCCGGAAGGATTGAGTCTGCGCGAGCTGATCGCCTTGATCGGCGGCGCACAGTTGTTTGTCGGAAACGATTCGGGACCGGCCCATGTTGCAGCTGCGTTGCAGCGACCCACGGTCGTAATTTTCAGCCTAACCGATCCTGCGCAGTGGGGACCGCTGCATGGGCAGGGGCGAACGGTGAGCACTGGCGCATCGTTCAAACACCCAAGGGGCGATAAAGCGCTGGTCCTGGCCCAACCGCGCTCCATCGGAGAAATTTCGACGGACGAAGTTCGAGAAGCTTGTACGCAATTACTTGGATAGAAATAAACGTCAGGCGCAGCCCAACGCAATCACGGGCGATTTTCAGCGGGTTGTGGTGCCAGCAAAATCTGGGGGAAGCCTTTTAGCAATTTCTGCAGCTACGATCTCGTTGCCCTTCGGCCCCAAGTGCCATTCGTCAAGGTAGAGCGGCTCCTTTTCCGAATCCAAAATATCCGCAAGAAAAGCAAAATCATGACTACCCGCCGCGCGGCGCTCGGCTTCCAGATAGGCAAAGTGCATCGGCTTCAGCGCGCTGCCGTCCGGACTGTTGGTGTCGACTCGAATTAAATCTGCTTCGTAAGGAACGATGGGTTTGCTGCCGTAGGCCAGCGAGGGTTGCCAAAAAGCGAAAACCTTAAAATGGTAGATGCCCGCGAGCGCCCGGACCATTCCGAGGTTCGCCTCATAGTTGTCCAGAGTTTGAACTGCTTTCACTTTTGTCTCTGCTTCGATCACCGCGGGATCTTGCTTCTGCTTGGACATTAGCATTCTGCGAATCAGCAGCAGCGCGTAGGAATGGCGCAGAAATTCCAGCTTGCCGGCGAGTTTGCTTTCTACCCGGGCGCTGATCTGCGCGTATTGCATGTGCGCGCTGGCGACTCCGGGCTGATACGTGCCGGTGTAAGAATCGTTGACCCCATCGTAAAAAATGACGACATCGGGACGCCGCCCGGCTTTCAGTTGTTCCAGAAGCAGAAGCAATTCCTGATTGGAGTTGTAAGCTTCCGTGCCGAAATTGGTAATCGCCACGCAGTGATTGGGTAATTTGTTGAGCGCGGTAGACAACTGGGAAGGGATGGTGGCCCAGTCCGGCACGCCTGATCCATAAAGCGTGGAACCGCCGAACATCCAAACGTCGGTGACTGGACGGTTTTTACAATCCGGGCTTAGGTTATCGACGGTTCGGCGGACGATGCCGAATTGGTATTTGTCGTTGTTCACATAGGTCCCGTGCCATTCGGGTGTGCCCCAAATTCGAAACGGGACGTAGCCGCCGTTGTGACCTTTGCGCCGCTGCGCTTCCTCTTTCCAGAAATCCGCAGCCCACGGAAAATCGGAGGCCGGGCTGGCGCTTCCGAGTTTTTCTTGGCGGTTTGGGCGCGCGCCGTGAGTCATCTCCCAAATTGCGAACGAGCCTAACTCGAGAACCAGGGCGGCGACGATGACGCTGAAAATTAGGTAACCGATGAAGGCAAAGAAACGCTGGATTAGAGAAGAGGCGGGGGATCCGGCGGGCGTCGGCGAGTTCACGAGCTTCTCCCAGCGATCAAGAGGGCTTATCCACGATGAAATTTCCAAGTACCAAGCTATCCATTTCGCTTTTCGAGAAGGTCGAAAATGCATTCGCGGGAGTCGTCACGATTGGCTCGCCGCGCAAATTGAATGAGGTATTCAAAACCACGGGAACTCCGGTGGCTTGTCCGAACCGTTCAATCAAGCCGTAGTAGCGCGGATTTTCGTCCTGGAATACGGTCTGTAGTCGCGCCGTGCCGTCTTCGTGCGTCACTGCCGGCAGGTTCTTGCGTTGCTCCGGCTTTACCGGCGTCACATAAAGCATGTACCGCGCAGGATACCGATTCACAGCGTCCGGCAGTTCAAAATAATCCTCAGCCTTTTCAGCGAGCACGGAGGGAGCAAACGGACGATAGGGTTCTCGGAATTTGATCTTCGAATTTACGATGTCTTTCATTCCGGGATTTCGCGGGTCAGCCAGAATGCTGCGATTCCCGAGGGCCCGCGGCCCCCACTCAAAGCGCCCCTGATACCAGCCGATCACTTTTCCGTTGGTTAGGCGCGCGACGGTTTGATCGAGCAAGTCACTGTCATGGTCATAACGACGATGCTGGATGTTGTTCGCGGTTAGGAATGAACTGATTTCGCCGTCCGAATAGTGCTTTCCCCAGTAGGCGTGCTTCATGCAGAACGTTCGCGGATTTCCGAGCAGGGAATTGTAGGCCCACAAAGCAGCACCGATTGCGGCGCCCGAATCTCCCGCCGCGGGCTGAATGTAAATATCGTCGAAGCCCGCCTCGCGGAGAATGCGGCTATTGGCCACGCTATTCAGCCCCACGCCACCGGCGATGCACAATTTCTTTTGGCCCGTTTCCTTCTGCAGATTTTGAGCCATGCCGACCAGCAATTCTTCGGTCACATGCTGGATGCTGGCCGCGATATCGGCATAGTGCTCGTTCACCTTGCAAAGTTCGGCATAGTTCGCGGGCGGCTCGCCAAAATACTTCGGGAAGCCGGTGGCTTGAGTGAAAAACGCCATCTCCCGCGGCCGGGGCTCGCCGAAAAGTTCGACCATCTTGCGGCTGTACATCCGGTTCGTCGAATGATGGAAAGTAAAATAATCCATATCCAACGAGAAAGAGCCGTCGCTGTCCTGGCGCACCACTTTCCAAACTTTATCCGCATAGCGCGGCTTGCCGTAGGGCGCCATGCCCATGACTTTGTATTCGCCTTCGTTGACCTCAAATCCGAGAAACGCGGTGAACGCGCTGTAGAGCAAGCCCAGCGAGTGCGGGAACTCGATGTGTTTCGTGCGGCGAATCTCGTTTCCTTTACCCACGCCGCAGCTGGCGGTGACCCAGTCGCCGACGCCGTCGACCGTCAGAATCGCAGCTTCGTCAAACGGGGAACAAAGGAAGGCGCTGGCGGCGTGGGAAAGGTGATGCTCGGAAAATAAAACCTTGCTGCGGTCGATGCCCAGCTCCGACTGCAAAGTGCTGGCCACCCACATTTTATCGATGATCCAGCTGATCATCGATTCGCGAAAGACTGCCCAGGACTGCGGATAAGTCTGCAACACGCTGGCGAGAATTCGATCGAGCTTGCGGAAAGGTTTCTCGAAGAATACGACGTAGTCCAGATCCTCGCTGCGAATCTGGCCCGTCTCCAGGCAGAATTTTATGGCTTGAACCGGAAAGCCGAAATCATGTTTGACCCTGGAAAATCTTTCTTCTTCCGCCGCTGCAATCAGTTGGCCATTTTGCAGTAGGGCCGCTGCAGCGTCGTGGTAGTAGCAGGAAACTCCGAGGATATTCATGAATTTATTGCTTTTGCGCCCATTGCATGTCGAAAACTTCCGGAGTTTCCTCCAGCCACTTTTCCGGACGTTTCTTGATGCGCAGAGGGTCAGCGAAGAGGCGGACAATCACGCCAAAGGGAAGCACCAGCAAAACGTAAAGAATGGTTAGTAAGACTCGGGCTTGGAAATTCCCGATGATGTGGGCGATGCGGGTCCAGGCCTTCCACAACGCCTTTAACTTCAGCCAAATGCTATTCCACACCTGATAGGTTCCTGGACCCGCGAGATTTTAGAAAAGTGCGTAGATGAACGGAGCGAGCGCGGAGCTTTGGGCGACCACGATGAGCACCGCGACCAGTAAGACGACCACGATCATCGGCAGCATCCACCAGCGTTTGTGGCTGGCGAAAAACGAAAGCAGTTCGCCGGCAATTCCGATTCGCCGCCCCGTGGATTGAACGAAACCCATGTCTCCAGCACCTTATCGAGTCTGTATTTGAGATTGAGAACTACAATAACGATGTTATCACAGGGCTTCGCGGCGAAACGCATCGATTCAAGCGCGTCGCGCGAACCGCGGCACGCAAGCCGGACAGCATTCGCGGGGGTCTAAGGCGGGAAACTGAGAGACTGATCGGAGAATTCGACCCACAGGCGCGCTTCCTGCGTTTTAGCTTGCTTGATGGCGTCGTCGCGCTCGGGATAAGGGCTGAAGGGGCTCACGTCCAGCACCACGACCAACCCGGATCCATTCTTCACGTGCTGGGTATCTTCGATGCGATAGCTTCGGACCGGCCCGTAATATCCGGTGGGTCCCCAATCATCCAGAAAATCTTTGTACGAGTAGGAAGGCGAAGGTTTCCAGAGTTTGTAAGCCGCTTCCATATTTCCGGCCACCACCGTGTCCATGAAATGCCGGGCCGTTCGCTTTTCGGTGTGGAACCGCATTAGATACCAGCTGGCTCCGAGTACCAAGGCAATGAACACCAGCGTAGTGACGACGTATCGGCGTATGCGGTCGGGGGGATGTTCTGCTGCCGTATCGAAAAGTGCCACTCAATCTCCTTGCGCGACTTGCAGGTGAATCAAAGCTGGCGTTTGAAGAGCATGATGCATCCGCTGATCATGATGCCCGCTATTCCCAACAAAACTAACACGTCTTTGTAAATTCCTTCAATGCCGGCGCTCTTCAGGGTGAGACTGCGCAGGGCATGAACAGTGTAGGTAAACGGGTCGATCACCGAAATCCACTTCAGCCACCACGGAAACGCTTCGATCGGGTAAACGGCGCCGGAAGGGAAGAACAGCAGCGTGTTGAGGACTCCGAAAATCGCTCGTGGAACGAGCGGATCATCCACGCGCACCATTAGGAAAAACATGAAACTCATCATGGCCAACGCCGCGGTCGCTACTACCAGTGCCAAATTGAGGAGCCGCAGCGGTTCCCAGAGATTCGGCAGACCGGCGATCATTCCGCCGATGACCGTGAGCACCATGCCGGCCATCAGGCCTTTGATCGTGCCTGCTCCGATCAGGCCGAAGACCAGCTCAGACTTCTTGATCGGAGTGACCAGGTAGCCCTCGTGCAGCCCTCGCGATTTGTCGTCGATGAAAGTAATTCCGCCTCCGATCATGGCGACGACAAAGACCGAGAGCGCGATCGAGCCGGCGAGTAAATACTGGATGTACGGAACGTAAGGATAAATCTCGACGGTATCGAGCCCGATGTTAGCGGGAAGCCGCGGCATGACATCTGAAGTATTGAGCTGCTCGACCATTTGCTGCACGCGCTCCAGAATCGCGCTGGAAATAAATTGGTCGGTGTTGTCCTCGGTGAACGCAATCCGTGGCCGGTCCTTTTGATAGTAGCGCCGAGAAAAGTCGTGCGGAATGACCACCAGCCCTCGAACCTTGCCGGTCTCCAGATCGTGAGTGGCCTGGGTCAAAGAATCGTACTGAACGATTTTGAAAGTTTTTGGCCCGGTGGCGATGCCTTCAAACATCTCCTGGACCTTCAGCGATTCGGTGGAGTGATCGAGATCAACCACGGCGACGCGAACACCGACAACTTTCCCTCCGAAGGCGTAGCCCAACACGACGAGTTGGAGCAGCGGGAAAACCATGGAAGTCATCATCAGCGCCGGGCTGCGAAAGAATTTCCGCAGGTCGCGTTCGATTAACGCCCAGATGCGGCCGAAATTCATCGGAGACCCTCGTGGTGATGTTGCTGCGCCGGCGAACTATCGATACAAATGTCCAACATCGAGTCCGACTCCTTGTTTTGCCGAATCGCGCAAATCGCTGCCGGTGTAATGCATGAACACGTCATCGAGCGTGGTGCTCTGCACGCTGACTTTTCTCACTTGCACGTTTTTCGCCCGCGCCAGGTCCATCAAGGCCGCCACACTGGCCGGCCCGTCGTTCGAGACCAAATGAAGAGTGCCATCGTGGTCGGTAACGGAGGTGACGTGCGCCAGCTTTTGCAGCTGCGCCGTCCAGTCGGGGGGCGCGTTACCAAACTCGGCCTCGACCGTGTCGTTTCCGGGAACACTGTCTTTCAATTTGGTTGGCGTATCCAAAGCGGCCAGCTTGCCATGGTCCACAATGGCGATGCGGTCGCAGAGCTTGTCGGCTTCGTCCATGTAGTGCGTGGTGACCAGGATGGTCATGTCCGAGGTATCGCAGAGCCGGCGAATCAGCTGCCAGACGTTGGTTCGCGAGACTGGATCGAGACCAGTGGTCGGCTCATCCAGAAACAGAATCTTCGGCGAATGCACTAACCCGCGCGCGATTTCCAGGCGACGGCGCATGCCTCCAGAAAATGTTCGGACCAGCGCGTCTTTGAATTTCAGCAGGTCCACCGATTCGAGCAAATCGTGAATTAATTTGTCTCTGTTGCCGCGCGGAACTCCATACAGTTTGGCGTGGATTAGAATATTTTCCGTCGCGGTCAGCTCCGGGTCGGAGGTCAGCGCCTGAGGGATCACGCCCATCGCAAAGCGCACTCCATCGGCGTCGGTTTGAATATCGTGACCGGCGATGCGCGCCGTACCGGACGAAGGCGGCGTCAGCGTGGTCATCATGCGAATCAACGTGGTTTTGCCCGCGCCATTGGGTCCGAGCAACCCAAAAATTTCACGATGGCCGACGTGGAAGCTGATGTCGTTCACCGCTACGAAATCGCCAAACTTCTTGGTCAAGTGGTCGACTTCGATTGCGTTTGCAGCTGGCGCGGCCATGGCTAGAGTGCCGCCTTGGAGAACCAACCCGGTTTTGCGGGACGCGGCAACAGCACGATGGCGGTCATCCCGGTAAAAAGCCGGCCTTCGGGATTCGGCACCGCAACTTTGATCGCAAAAGTCTTGATGTCGCGTTTCGTCCGGCTGACATCCCGCTGGGTAGCGAAATCGTTTTCAGCGCCCTTGAAAAATACCGTGCCCTCGATTTTGTTTCCGGAAGGCAGCTCTACTTTGAGCTTCTGGCCGAACTTGACCGAGTCTGCGTAAGTCTCCTCCACTTCGGCGCGCACCCAGAGATGATTGATATCGATGACCACCACAATCGGCGCGCCGATGGCGACGACTTCTCCCTGTTTGGCGACGCGCACCGAGACGATTCCATCCACTGGCGAATAAATCTTGGTGTATCCCAGCTGCGTCGTCATTTGCGCTTCCGACGCGCGAGCTTGCTCGAGTTGAGCCATCATGGTGGATACCGCGCTCTTGCGTGCCGGCACCTGTTGGCGATTCGCCTGGGCCACGCTCACACTGGCGGCGTAGGCGCTGACCGTCTGTTCCAGCGCCGTTACGTTCGCCTTGGAGATTCTCACCGCCGCTTCGGCGTGATCCTTTTCTTGCTCGGAGACTTCACCCTTCGCGAACAACTGTTGCATGCGCTTCAGATCGGTCTCATCTCTCCAGAGCTGCGCGCGCGCCGGTTCTAACTGCGCTTTTGCCGAAGTGACTCGCGCTTGGGCTTCGCTTACCGATGCGTCGGTCTGATTGCTGGTCCAGTTGTAATTGTGGTTGGCCTCGGTGACTTGCGCTTCCAGGCTGGCGACGTTCGCCTTCGCGGCGCCCAGACTCGCTTCGAGTTCCTTATCGTCGAGTTCGGCAATCAGGTCGCCCTTTTTCACCACCGACCCTTCGTCGACGGTCAGATTCACGATCCGCCCGGTCATTTGCGGGCTGACGATGTACTCGTTGCCATCGATCACGCCAGTCAGCGGAATATCGCTTCCGCGTGGCACGGTGAGGAAATAGGCGACCGCCGCGATGGTGAATAAGATACCCAGTAGCATAATGAATTTTTTTCCGGTCATTGAAGTCTCGCTTTTGGCCGGAGCAGGCCGTGATTTAGGAAATCGAGCAGGGAGCGCTTTCTCGCAATGAGTGCCTTTGGCGCCATTAGATCGTGTCCGGCGACCACACTAAGAATCGGTGCAGCCGCGAAGTAGGAAGTGGTCATGCCCATGATGGTGAAAGCCGTTTGCCGCGTGTCGACCTTGCGAAATTCGCCGGCGGCAACCCCGTCCTCTAGAGTGCGGACTAGTTGATCGTGGAACGGCCGCAGATGCTGCCGGACGATCCACTCGAAGTCCCGGGTCGCTTCCATCGCCTCGCGCTGCACCAGCCGCGGATAATTAGGATGCGACGCCAGAAAATCGAAGTAGCGCGTGACAAATTCGAACAGCCTGGCGCGAGGCGACTTGGGGTTCTCCGAAGTGGCGGCATACACCCCGGTGCGCAGCTGGCGAAAAAGATTTTCCAGTACGGCGCGATGCAGCTTGCGCTTGTCGCCGAAGTAGTAATACAGCATGGCTTTGTTGGCGCGCGCGGCCGATGAGATTTCGTCGGTGCGCGCCCCGGCCATGCCGTGGGCCGCGAACTGCTGCTCGGCCGCGACCAGAATGCGCCGCGCCGTGGCCGATTGATCGTTACTGGCTTTTTGTCGAGACATAGCCGCGGACTAGACTCCAACTCTCTTCATCATTTCGGGAGTGTAGCGATCACCGGCCGCGATCCCGCGAGGGGCCAGCTCCTCAATCCGCGCCAGATCGGCTGGGGTCAGCCGAATATCAAGCGCGGCTAGATTTTCATCGAGATTTTTTCGCCGCGTGGTTCCCGGGATAGGCACGACGTCATCGCCTTGAGCCAGAACCCAGGCCAGCGCCAGCTGCGCCGGCGTGCACGATTTTTCCCTGGCCATCTGCCCGATACGCTCGACCAGCCCCAGATTCTTCTGAAAGTTTTCGCCCTGGAAACGCGGCGAGAACCGGCGATAGTCGTCAGCGGCAAGGTCTTCGAACTTTTTAATTTGACCAGTCAGGAATCCACGCCCCAAGGGGCTGTAGGGGACCAGCCCAATGCCAAGTTCGCGACAGGTGGCGAGCGCGCCGTCTTCCGGGTCGCGCGACCACAGCGAATATTCGGACTGCAAGGCCGTGATGGGGTGTGTCGCATGAGCGCGCCGGATCGTAGCCGGAGCGGCCTCGGAGAGTCCCAGGTACCGCACTTTGCCTTGTTCCACCAAACGAGCCATCGCGCCGATGGTTTCTTCGATGGGAGTCTCGGTATCGACGCGATGCTGGTAATAGAGGTCGATGACCGATACGTTGAGCCGCTTTAGGCTGGCTTCGCAGCAGGTTCGCACATACTCCGGCCGTCCGCTTATGCCACGCACCGAAGGATTAGCCGGATCCCGCACAATTCCAAACTTGGTGGCGATGATTATTTCGTTGCGGCGTTTGGCCAGGGCTCGCCCAAGCAGGTCCTCATTGCGGCCCATACCGTAGACATCCGCGGTGTCGAAAAAAGTTGTGCCGCGGTCGATCGCCCGGTGCAGGGTAGCGATGGATTCGGACTCTTCCGGAGCGCCATAAAATTCGGACATCCCCATGCATCCGAGGCCCAAGGCCGAGACGATCAAGGAACTCTTGCCAAGCCGGCGATATTGCATACGAGGCGCTCCGGTTAAGTCAACCAACCAGTTAGTTTAATTTAGAAAGTTTAACACGAACCGCATTCGAGGCCCTCGACCTTATTACGCTTCAGATGGGGGTTTTATTTCAGGCGTCGAGCGCTCCGCCGGAACCGGCGGGCAGTTCGATGGAGTACTTGGTTCGGGCCTTTTCGGCGTGCAGTTCGAGGGCCAGCGCGATGAGCCGGTCGATCAGCTGGGGGTACGGCAAGCCCGATGCTTCCCACAGCTTGGGATACATGCTGATGGAGGTGAAGCCAGGGATGGTATTCAGTTCGTTGATGTAAATCCGGTTCGTCCGGCGCTCCAGGAAAAAATCGCAGCGGGACATTCCGGTGCCGTCGATGGCGCGAAACGCGCGCACCGCATATTCTTGAAAAGTGGCGACCTGCTTCTTGGAAAGCTTCGCCGGAATCACCAGGCGCGTGCCTTGCTCCAGATATTTCGCGGCGTAATCGTAAAACTCGCGGTGGGGAACAATTTCGCCGGGAATCGAAGCGCTGATTTCGTCGTTGCCCAGAACTGAAACTTCGATCTCGCGCGCCGTTACCGCTCGCTCGACGATGATCTTCAGCGCGAACTCCGCGGCCAGGTCCAGCGCCGCGGCCAATTTCCTCGGCGGATTTGACCCGCGTCATCCCGACCGACGATCCCAGCGTCGCCGGCTTCACGAATAGCGGAAACCGGAATTTCTTCTGCAGCATTTCTGCTATCGGCTTTGCGTTCCTTTTCCCATTCGTTGCGGCTGATGGCGACGAAATGGCACAATGGGCAGCCCGGCCTGTTCAAAGAGGCGCTTCTGCACGTCCTTGTCCATGCCAACGGCCGACGCAAGCACGCCCGCGCCCACATACGGCAAGCCCGGCGAGATCGAGCAGGCCCTGCACCGTCCCGTCTTCACCG
Source organism: uncultured Acidobacteriota bacterium (assembly GCA_963835025.1). Classification (GTDB taxonomy): domain Bacteria; phylum Acidobacteriota; class Terriglobia; order Acidiferrales; family UBA7541; genus Palsa-295. Next base: position 11,266 of record CAWIEL010000068.1, on the reverse strand, counting down.
AACGTGCCGTGGAGAACGGGAAACATGACGTCGACGTAACGCTCGTGACTGTCCGATCCGCTGGCGCGATGCCACTGGCAAGAGCGACGCAGCCTCGGATCGGCAGGCAACACGACGCGGTCGCCGGATTTCAGCACATCCGCCAGAATCTTTTGCGCGCCGCCGCCGACCAGCCAGCGGCCGTCTTTGGTGATGCCGATCGGCACCGCTTCATATTTTTCCGGATCGAGCGCTCGAATCACCGACGCGGCAGAGGCGAGCGAAACTTCATGTTCGCCAGAGCGCCCGCCGAACAGTATGCCGACTCGTAGTCGCTTGGCGGACCGCTCATTCCGTCGCAATCTCGATTTGGTTTCGCAATCAAGTTATCCAGTGGAGTCTACAGAATTTTCTTGCCCAGGCCGGAAAGCACCAATTCGACGCCGAGTGTTGCCGTCGTATTGTGCAACGTCGATCACCGGATTGATTTCGACCAATTCGAAGGATGCCAGCAGCTTGCTGTCAGCGATCATCTCCAGAGCCAGATGAGCCTCGCGGTACGTCACGCCGCCTCGAACCGGCGTTCCCACGCCCGGGCATCGGTGGGATCCACGAAGTCCATATCCAGGCTGACCGCGATGCCGGCGGTATCGTCGCCCGCGAATCGCAGCGCATCCGCCATCACTTCGCGCATGCCGCGCTCGTCGATATCGCGCATGGTGAAAATATGCACGCCCGATTCCTTCACCAGACGCCGTTCTTTGGCATCCAAGTTCGCGAATACCAACCAAAGCCACGTTGCGAGGTTCGACCATCGGCTTGATGCCCGCGAGGTCGGTTAATTCAGGTGGGCCGTAGCCCATGATCGAGGCCAGCGGCATGCCGTGAACGTTGCCCGAGGGCGACGAATCGGGCGTGTTCATGTCGCCGTGGGCGTCCAGCCAGATCACGCCGATGCGTTTTGATTTCTTATGAAAGTGAGCCGCAGTTCCGGCGGTGGTGCCGACCGCGACGGAGTGATCTCCGCCAAGGACCAGCGGAGTAAAATCCTCGTCGAGCGCTTTTTTCACCGCTTCCGCCAGGCCTTTGCAGGCGCTGGAAATTTCGTCGAGGTAGCGGGCCCGCTTTTCGCCAAAGGGCTGCTCTTCGGGCTGCGGGACGATCACATTGCCGATGTCTTCGACCTGGCGGCCGAGCTGCTTTAGACGGGCCTGCAAGCCCGCCACGCGCAGTGCGGAGGGGCCCATGTCGACGCCTCGGCGGCTGGCCCCAAGGTCCATCGGTACGCCGATGATGCGTATTTTGTCAGGCATAAATTTTCACTTTTGATCCTAGCGTTCGAGAGGGAAGACTAAGGATAGACGCGATACAGCATCCGTGGGAAGGGAATCACTTCACGAATGTGCTCGGTTCCGCATATCCAGGCCACGGTGCGTTCCAGGCCCAAGCCAAAGCCTGAATGTGGCACGCTGCCGTAGCGCCGCAGGTCCAGATACCACTGAAAGGACTCTTCAGGCAGGTTGTGAGCGCGAAGCCGCTCAACCAGGGTGTCGTAATCGGCCAGGCGCTCGCCACCCCCGATGATCTCGCCATACCCTTCCGGGGCGATCATGTCGAAACTCAAAGACAGCTCCGGCCGCTCCGGGTCAGTGGCCATGTAGAAAGCCTTCGTCGCGGTCGGATACCGGTGGATGACAACAGGCCGGTCGAATTCCTTGGAAATGATGGTTTCTTCATCGCCGCCGAGATCGTCACCCCATTTCGCGGGGTTGCCGGCCTTCTGCAGCACCTTGATTGCGTCGTCGTACGTGATACGGGGAAAAGGCGGCACGATCTTTTCTAGCGCCGTAACGTCCCGCTCGATGAGTGCCAGTTCGCGCTTGCGATTGTTGGCCACCGACTGCACCACCGAGCTGACCAAGCCTTCGGCGAGCTGGATCATGTCTTCCAGGTGTGCGTAGGCAGCTTCCGGTTCCAGCATCCAGAATTCGGTCAGATGGCGCCGCGTTTTCGATTTCTCGGCACGAAAGGTGGGACCGAAAGTGTAGACCTTGCCCAATGCCGCCGCCAGCGCTTCCACATAGAGCTGGCCGGACTGAGTCAGGTAAGCCTTCTGGTCGTCGATGTAATTCACTTCAAAAAGAGTGGTGGTTCCTTCGCAGGCGGCGGGCGTGAAGATTGGCGCGTCAGTCTGAGTGTAGCCTTGCGCATCCATGTAATTGCGTGCGGCGCGTTGCGCCTCGGCGCGAATGCGCAGCACCGCGGCCTGTCGTGGCGTGCGAATCCATAGATGCCGGCGATCCAGGAGAAAATCAACGCCATGCTCTTTGAGTTGAATTGGATACGGCGCGGCGTCGGAAACGCGCTGAATTATTTCGATACCAGTGACTCCCATTTCGAAGCCGCCGGGTGCGCGAGGTTCGGCGCGCACCACGCCGGTGGCAATCACGCTGGATTCCTGCGGCAGACCTTTCAACGCCGCGAAGACTTCAGGCTGTTCCTTCAACGAGACTACGCCCTGCATGATTCCCGATCCGTCGCGAAAAATCGGGAATAGCAGCTTTCCAGATTCGCGCATGTTATAAAGCCAGCCGCGGATCGTTACGGTTTGGCCCGCGTGCTGGCCGGCCTGCTCGATGGTGGTGATTGGGTGCTGTATCGGTTCGGTCATGGATCGGTTCGCTATTTTCCCTTCGTGGATTTCGGGTCAGTTTGTTTTCTTGCCGGGGTGAAGCTCGGCCAATTTCTCTTCCAACTTGTCGCAGGCCTCGCTGATCTGCGCCAGTGACGGCGGCGTCGCGCCTTGGCCTTTGATCTCGAGCACCATCGAAATCATTTGCGGCGCTTCGACAAAGCCGCGAAGTGCGGGGTCCCAATCGATGGTGCCGTCAAACGGCAGCAGATGCTCGTCCTTATCACCATGATTGTCGTGAATGTGCGACGACACGATTTGATCTCGCATGGCCTCAAAGCTGGGGCCCACACCTTCCTCGATGTGCGCGTGACCGAGGTCGAAGCATAATTTCAAATCATTCAAATGCGTGTCGATCAGGAATTTGCGAAGCACCGAAGGCGATCCCAATTCGCTCGGCGTATTTTCCAACGCGATCACCACGCCGCGCGCCTTCGCGAACATCGATAAATTTTCAAGCGAAGTGAAAGCCGCGTCAAGTTTTCGGGGATCAGCGGCCTGCCGGCCGTGGCCGATGTGCTGAATCAAGAATTTGCAGGGAATCTTCTCAGTCACTTCCAGGGTTCGTTTGATTTCGTCCACGGCATCCAGCCGCCGAATCCGCTCCGGATCGGAAATGGATAAAGGCACGCCGCTTTCGCGTCCCGGCGAGAGATCCCGCTCGGTCGGAGCATGCAGCGAATGCAAAGCGAGGTTATGCTCGCGCAGAGCATCGCCAAGTTCGCGCACGGCCTGGGGACTGCTGTAGGAAAAGTGTTGCGGCGCGCAGAACACTTCGAGCGCAGTGAAACCGGCGGACGCAATCTCGGCGACGAGAGCGCTGGTGAGCTGCTGATTTATAAATCTGTAGGTTGATAGTATGCGCTGCATCAGGGTGCAACCGGCTCGAGCGATCTGTTAAATCCAGCGTGGCGGAACCGGGTAACAGCCTAACAGGTGCGGATGGAATTGCAATTGTCAGTGCTGGAGAGTCTCGTAATCAGCTGAAAAAGATGCAGATATGCCGGGTTGCCTCTGCGGAGAGGCTAGTACCCCAAGGCGGAGCCTTTTCTGCGCTGATCCGCTGCGCCTAGTCGCTCACCCGTTTCCGAGTCGATCCCGATGGCTTCGACTTGTCCAATCCATTCGCGAGCGGGAAATAATTTGAATCCTCTCGATTCCAGGTCTCTGGCAACCGGGTTAGGAAAGATCGGTTCCAGCGCGACAAAATCCGGCAACCATTGCTGGTGAAATCGAGGCGCGTTAATCGCAGCTTGAGCATCCATGCCCAGCCGTACCCAATTGAGAATCGAGAGCAGCACGGCGGAAATAATAGTAGGGCCGCCCGGCGATCCGGTGACGAAGCTGAGGTTTCCATCGCGCAGCACAATCGTCGGCGTCATCGAACTCAACGGACGCTTACCCGGCGCGATCGTGTTCGCTTCGGATTGGGTCAGGCCAAACATGTTGGGCGATCCCGGATGCGCGGTGAAGTCGTCCATCTCGTCGTTCAAGAAAAAGCCGTCACTCGAGACCACACCCGATCCAAAGTTGTCGTTTAACGTGTAGGTGTTGGCGACCGCGTTTCCAGCCGCGTCGACCACCGAAAAATGGGTGGTGTGGCCGCCGCGCGCCGCTTCCTGCATCGCCCGTTGTGCGGCAATTTCTGTATCGACGCCGTTTCTGTCCTGCGCCGCTTGCGGGCAGTCGTGCCCGGTTGTTTCGTATGCGGCCGGATTTCCAGCTTTAACTGATTTGCTGTCCGAAGCTCGCGCGGGATTGATCGTTTTGCGCAGGGCATCCGCATAACATTGCGAGGTGAGCCCCGTAACCGGGATTTTGGCGAAGTCCCCGTCCGCCAAAAATTCGGCGCGATCGGCGAACGCGCGCCGCATCGCTTCGATCACCCAATGAACCGACGGCGCGTCGTCCCAACCTTTCAATTCGATCGGCGCAAGAATATTTAATTCTTCGATCACGGCCACGCCGCCCGAACTCGGCGGCGGAGCGGTAATCAGCTGCCAGTCGTGTCCCCGGGATTGGTATGTAGCCGTTAGCGGGTCGCGAATTTTTGGTTGGTACTTGGCCAGGTCGTCTAGAGTGATCAGGCCGCCTGCGCGTTGCATTTCGGCGGCCAGATCGTGCGCGGTCTGCCCGGTGTAGAATTCGCCAGCTCCTTTTTTCGCGATGCGGCGCAACGTCGCGGCCAGCTCCGGCTGCCGGAAAATCTGCCCTTGCTTCGAAGACGCTCCATCTAGAAAAATCCGCTTGGTCGTTGGAAACTGGCTAAGCGTCGAACTCTCATCTTGCAACAGCGCGGCGAGCCGCTTATCCACTGGAAAGCCCTTCGCCGCCAACTCAATCGCCGGCGCCATCACCTCCGCCAGACTTTTCGTTCCGTAGGTTTTCAAAGCCAAGGCCAGGCCGGCTACGGTGCCGGGAATCGCAACCGACTTCCATCCGACCACCGACGCATCCTTGTCGACCCCCGCTTGTGTATACATTTCGCGTGAAGATTTCGCCGGCGCCGTTTCGCGGTAGTCGACGAAATGCGCCTGGCCGTTATTCAAACGAACCAGCATGAAGCCGCCGCCACCGATGTTTCCGGCTTCAGGTTCCACCACCGCGAGCGCAAAACCGACTGCCACCGCCGCATCGACCGCGTTGCCCCCGCGTTTCAAGATCTTCAAACCGGCTGCCGACGCCAGATTCTCATCGCTGACCACCATACCCTTTCGGGCGCGCACCGGTGATGTCGCCCAGTCCGGCCCGGTGTCAAATTTTTCGGAGTACTCCCGCGGTTGGGTGGTTTGCGCGCTTTGAGTGGCTTGAGGATTCGTGGGAATCGCCAAGGCCAAGGAAGCACCTAACATCACGAACCCGACGATCGAATGTTTTGTTTTCATGATCCGCAGTAGGAAGAAAAGTTTGGGATACATTGCCCGAAGATCGAGGGCTTAGTTGATGACCAGCGCCGCCAAGACCAAAGCGATCACCCCACCCAGCACCAGCGCCAAGCCAATCCACATTGCTGGATGCCGGCGCTTGCGCATGAGCCCCTTGGGCGGCTCGTTCGGCTCGCGGAAATCTTCCTGATCGCTGTCCATGGGGTCGTTAGATACAGTTCCGGATTCGTGTGCGAATGGCTGGTCGTCCGCGCGGCCCGACTTCCGGTCGATTTCAAAAGGCACTGCGAAGATGCTAACACCACGGAAATCGTAGCCGCAACCGTTGTACGGTGGGAATGATTTCCTCGTGCTCGATGAAAAGTCTTGATTCGAAGTCTAGGGCTGAAAGAAATTGAGTGAGATTTAATTGCCGGTCAGTAGTACCAGAAGAAACGCGGCAATTGCTCCGCCGAGAATCGCGAGCAGCAGCCACCTTTTCAAATGTGGATAGGTTTTTGGCTCGCCGATCATGTGAATCGAAGGGTCGGGTCCGTACAGAAGGTCGGTGCCGGCGGCTGAAGTGGTGGAAGAAACCCCTTCCATCGCACGAGGATTCGCGCCGCGCTCGAAAGCGCGATCGACGCTGGGCTTGGGCATTGGCCCGATACTAGCACCAGAAGAATTCGCGCGTCGATTAATTATTTCTAACCAAGGTGGGTCGCTCCGGTGCAGTGTTCCGTCTGGTGGCTGCGCAACGCTGGGTTCCGCGACAACAACTTTGCCTAAAGTAGCGCCAGGCGCACCAGCGCGAAGGCCACCACCACGCCGCCGAAGAGCGCTAGAACGATCCAGCGTGACATTCCGCGATTGGCGCGCTGCAGCTGCCGGACGTGATCGGACAGGCCGACCGGCATATTGTTCCGGAAAGGGCGTGAGGTCGGAAGCGCGAGATAAAGCTCGGCTGCCGCGGTGGCGTCGACCACTTCGGGTTTGAATCCAGAGATTGGGGATTTCATGGAAAAAGACTAACACGCGAATTTTCGAATCAATGGCTGCGGGACCTGAAAGTGAAGTGAAATTGGTAATTGCCGACTGCGCGAGCTAACGGAAATTATTCATTGCATTTCGCTCGCGCGGATTTTGGGAATTCAAGAAACTAGGCGGAGTGCGGCCCAACCAGTTCCGACAAGACGGAGCTGAGCAAGGCGAGTTTCGAGAAGGCGACGGGGGCCGGCAGAAACGTCAAACCGCAGGACGTACCCAGAAAAATCTGGTCGGCCTTGATTTTTGGGAGCAGGCGGTCGACCAATCGGGCGACGGCCTGCGCGCTTTCCATCTTCGGGTCGCAGCCATCCACGAATCCCAGCGCTAGAGATTTCGGCGAGCCTACAGACACCACTCTTTCCAGCAGGTCAGTGCTCGAGGTGAAATCAAATCCGAGGATGTCCACCGGCAGGGCCAGCAGCTTTTCGTAAAGCGGCGAAGCATCGCCGAAAAATGTATACAGGGCAATCTCCAATTTCTTGCCCTCTTTCGACGGCTCTCGCGCGGCAACCAGCGCCGCGATGCAGTCCGCGAAAATTGGCCAGTCTTCGGGATGATCGAGAATGGCCGGCTCATCGATTTGAATCAGGTGCGCGCCGAATTGCTGCAACGCTTCAATTTCTTTCGCCAAAATTACCGCAAATTGGTGCGCGCGCTTTTCCAGTCCCGCGCGATCGCCATGCGATCCATTTGCGCCGCCCCCGGCTGATACCGAAAGCTTGGCCATGGTGTAAGGCCCGGTTAGCACCGGCTTAATCGCCAGGCGCCCCGCTTTTCCGGGCGGCGTCGGCAAATGGCCCAGAGCATTTCGCGCGAAACTATATTCATCGACGATCAGCGCGGCGCGTCGAGCGGCTTCAGCCGATAAAACCGGCTGACGAAAAAATGTTTTAGTGCGGAAGAACGGCAACGGCTCCTGCAAAGTGACGTGTTCCAACTTGCCGGCGACATGTGAGATCGAATCGTTCCATCGAATCTGCCCATCGGTGATGATTTCCAGGCCCGCTTTCACCTGTTCGGCGATGGCGTGGCGGGTCACCGTATTTTGTGCGTCCAGCAGATCGGCGCTGGTCCGCTCGCCGCGATCGAACGAAACGATCGTTCGCTCCAGCAACTGCGATGCGGCAGTGTCACTGACGCGCGGATAGCTGCCGGTGCTGGAAAGTCGTATCTGAGGGGAGCTAGAGCCCATTCAAAAGGCCTCGGACGAGCGAAATGATGGATGAAAGTTAGACGAAAGGTCCAGGTGCGTCAAGCGCGTCCGGCGAAGCCATCCAGGCCAGCCGGCCCCGCCCTACTTCGGCTCCGGCAGATCGCCCACGGAAAAATAGGTGCAATCCGGATGATGAAAAACCAAGGCACTGACGCTGGCTTCGGGATCCATCATCATACCTTCGGTCAAATGGACGCCGATTTCCTCCGGGCGCAGCAACATCCAGAGCCCGGCTTGATCATCGAGGTTGGGGCAGGCCGGATAGCCGAAACTGTAGCGCTTCCCGCGATAACGAGAGGTAAATCGATCCGGCATGGTCATGGTCGCCGGGTCTGAAAAGCCCCAATCCTCGCGGATCCGGCGGTGCAGCCATTCGGCGCACGCCTCGGCGGATTCGATGGCCAAGGCCTGCAACCCATGCGAGAAAAGGTAACGTCCGGCGGCTTTGGCAGCCTCGGACTTCTCGCGAATGCCGCTGCCGGCGGTGACCACGAAGAGCGCCACATGATCGCGATTCATCGATTTGGGTTCCATGACGTAATCGCTGAGGCAGAGTTTGTCGCTGATTCGTTGCCGCTGGAAATGAAACGTGTGCAATGGCGACTGCGCACCCGGCGGGAATAGCGCGATGGAATTCCCCCGGCGCTCGGCCTCGAAGAATTGCCAGACCGCTGAAACCTTCATGTATCCGGCGGCTTCCTGCTTGACCTCTTCGATGGTCCGATCGAGTTCGATGGCTCGCGGGTCGCGCTCGGCCAGCGCCTTCTCGAAGTTCCCGCGGAATCCGAGATGCCGGCCGAACAGCATGTAGGGATTTATGTAGCTCCAAAGCTCGTGCAAATCCGGAACATTGCGAACTTTACGATCGAGATACGCGACGCCGGGGATCGGAACATCCGGCCGAATTTTAGGAGACCGTTCGTCGCCCGCCGGGGCCGCAACCGCCGCTTCCGGTTCATCGAGCACGGCCACTCCAACGTGCGTATGCGACTCCACGACGCCGCCGCGCTTGCCCGGATCGCTGAGTTCGTTCATTAGTCGCAGACCGGTCATGGCGTCTTTGGCGTAGCAAACCGCGGTGCCGTACTGTGGTGCGATTTTCAGCCGCGTAAATTTGTCAGACAGCGCCGCGCCGCCCACCAGGAGTGGAACGGTGATCCCCGCATCACGCAGGTCCGCCGCGGTGATGACCATTTGTTGCGCGCTCTTGACCAGCAGTCCGGACAAGCCGATCGCGTCCGGCTGGTGTTCGCGATGCGCGCGGATCAATTCTTCTGGAGGAACTTTGATGCCCAGATTGACTACGTCGTATCCGTTGTTTTTCAGAATGATTTCGACCAGATTTTTGCCGATGTCGTGAACGTCGCCTTTCACCGTGGCCAGCATCACCTTGCGCGCGTTTCTCGGTGTCGGCTTTCTCCATGAATTGCTCGAGGTGGCCGACTGCCGCTTTCATGGCTTCGGCGGATTGCAAGACCTCAGCGACGATCAATTCGTTGTTGTTGAAAAGCCGGCCTACCTCGCCCATCCCCGCCATTAGCGGACCGTTAATGACCTCGAGTGGCGACACATTTTCCGTGAGCTTGGTGTTGAGATCGTCGATCAGCCCGTCTTTCGAGCCTTCGATGATGTAGTTGGCCAGCCGCTGGTCGAGCGGGAGGTCCGCCGATTTTTCTTTCTTACGAGTGCCGGCGCCTCGGAAATATTCCGCAATCGCCGCGATATGAAACTGATTGATCGCCGCTTTCTGTTCGACAGACTGTTCGCGCCAGTCGGTGGGCGCGCCGCTCAGTGCGGCCGCATCCGGGTGTCCTTCAGGAATGGTGGCCGGAGGAGTATTGAACAGCAGCGCTTCCGCAAGCTTTCGTTCGTTTTCGGGGATCGAGCCGAAGCGCTCAATGCGTTCCGCATTGACGATCGCCAGATCCAGCCCCGCTTTGGTGCAGTGGTAAAGGAAAACTGAATTCACTACTTCGCGGGCCCCGGCCGGCAGCCCGAAGGAAACATTCGATATCCCCAGGATGGTGCGCACGAAGGGGATTTTCTGCTTGATCAGGCGTATCCCTTCGATGGTCTCCACGGCGCCACCGATATAGTTCTGGTCTCCGGTAGCGCAAGGAAAGACGAGCGGATCAAAAATGATGTTCTCGGCGCGGATCCCGAATTTGTGGGTGAGCAATTCGTCCGAACGTTCCGCAATTTCAAGCTTACGTTGTCGCGTGAATGCCTGGGCCTGCACCGGATCTTCGTCAATGCAGCCCACGATCACGGCCGCTCCGTACGACCTGGCTAGCGGACAGATACGCTCGAATTTTTCTTCGCCGTCTTCCAGGTTGATCGAATTGATGATGCTTTTTCCCTGGCAGTAGGTCAGCGCCAGCTCGACGCCGCGCGCGTCGGTAGTGTCGATCATGATCGGCGCTTTGATCTTGCGGATCAGTTGCTCGTAAAACGGCGGAATGTCCTGCAACTCTTCGCGGTCGGTGCTTTGCAGGCAGACGTCCACGATGTGCGCGCCGCTTTTCACCTGGCGGCGGGCGATTTCGGTGGCTTCTTCCCATTGTTCCGCAGCAACCAGATTTTTGAAAAGCCGCGAGCCGATTACGTTGGTGCGTTCGCCGACGATGAGTGGCCGGGTGCTTTCTTCCGCTTCAATCAGCTCGATGCCGGAATAGACGGCGCGGCGATTCGGCTCCGCAGGCCGCCTCGGCTTTTTTCCTTCCACCAGTTTCGCGATGGCGGCAATGTGTTTTTCGGTCGTGCCGCAGCAGCCCCCGACCATGTTGATCCAGCCACGGTCCACGAATCGCCCCAACTGCTCGGACAAAGTTATTGGCGTTTCACCGTACAGGCCCTCTTCGTTAGGCAGCCCGGCATTGGGATAGCAGGAAACGTAACGGCTAGTCAGCGATTGCAGCGTGCGCAGGTGGTCGGTCATGAATTCCGGGCCGGTCGCGCAGTTGAGGCCCAGCGAAATTAGATCGACATGGTCGAGCGAAGCCCACAACGGCTCGATCCCTTGCCCCGCGAGCATGGTGCCCATCGCTTCGATGGTCACTGAAATCATCAGCGGAATCGGCATACCCAATTCGCGCGCCAGATCTTGAATCGCCAGCACGCCAGCTTTTATATTTCGCGTGTCCTGGCAGGTTTCGAGCAACAGAATATCGGCGCCGCCTTCGATCAGCCCGCTGGCCTGCTCATAATAATTGTTGCGAAGCTGCTCGAAAGTGATTCCGCCCGTAACGCTGATCGCCTTGGTCGTTGGCCCCATCGAGCCAGCGACGAAACGAGGCTTGCCGGACTTTGAAAACTCATCGGCGGCGGTCCGCGCCAGTTCCGAAGCAAGGCGGCTGATTTTGCGGGAGTATTCGCCGAGCCCATATTCGGCTAGCACCACCGGCGCGCTACCGAATGAATTGGTTTCAATGATGTCGGAACCCGCCGCGAGGTACTTGCGATGAACCCCGA
>CAWIEL010000067.1:0-8755 GCA_963835025.1 uncultured Acidobacteriota bacterium | reverse complement strand
GGCGCAAAGAATAGCATGGTGGCCGGGCCCGCACGTCCGGCGTGGCTTATGTTTTGCTCGCACCGAATTGACGGTATAAGATGGTCGCCACCAACCCTTGGGGAAAGATGGAACTTCGTAAGGATCCGATTACACGCAGTTGGGTAGTGGTGGGGCATCCGGAGCGGGAAAAATCGCGGCCGGATCCGTGTCCTTTGTGTCCCGAAAATCGCCTCGAGACGCATACGCTGCTGGATTTGCCGGCGCAGGGGAAGTGGCAGGTGCGGGTGTATCCGCATTTGCGCCCACTGTATCGAATTGAAGGCGACCCGGGACGGACGGCGGAAGGGCTTTACGATCGGATGGAGCCGACCGGCGCGCACGAGATCGTGGTGGAGACGCCGGACCACACCCGCGCCATGGCGCAAATGTCCGACGAAGAAATCGAGCGCGTGCTGGAAGCCTACGCGCTGCGAATCGCGGATTTGAAGCGTGACGCGCGATTCAAGTACGTTGCGGTATTTAAGAATGAAGGCCCGCAGGCGGGCGAAGACTGGACCCACGCCCATTCGCAGATCACCGCGACGACGTTTGTGCCGCGCAGAATTTTGTACGAGTTGCGCGCGGCGCGCGAATGGTACCGAGAGCGCGAGCGCTGCGTGCTGTGCGACATTCTCAGCCAGGAAATTCGACAGGCCAAGCGCGTGGTGGATGCGATGGGCGATTATCATGCGTTTTGCCCTTACGCTTCGCGGGTGCCGTATGAAATTTGGCTGATGCCCAAGACGCACAATCATCAGTTCGAGGCGCTCTCGCCCGGCGAGAAGCGCCGGAACATGGCTAGCCTGCTGGGGCGCACGCTGCGGCGTTTGCAGAAAATCACGCCGAGTTACCACATGGTGCTGCACACCGCGCCGAATACGCTGCAGACCAAAGGTGAGCTGAGCGAATACTGGAGCACCATCGCCGGGGATTATCACTGGCATTTCGAAATTTTGCCGATCGTGGAGCAGCGCAGCAAATCGTACAGCATCAAGGAAGTGTATTTTAACGGGATGTACCCCGAGCAGGCGGCCGAGCGGCTGCGGCAGATCGATCCGGGCCGATGACCGGCGAGCGGGGCGGGATTATCTTCCGGTTGCTGTTCTTTATTTTCATTCTCGTGGTGTGCGCGATTTTGTATCTCGCGCGAGTGCCGCTGCTGCGGTTCGCGGGAGATTTTTGGGTGGTGGACGAGCCGCCCGAGACCTCCGACGTGATCGTGGTGCTGAGCGGGGACAATTACGACGCGGAACGGGCCACGCGCGCGGCTTCGTTGTATAAGTCGGGCATGGCGCCGCGGGTGCTGGCGACGGGTCGGGCGCTGCGTTCGTACGCGACCACCACGGATTTGATGAAGCGCGATTTGGTCGAGCATGGCGTGCCGGACAATGCGATTGTGGCGTTCACCCATCGCGCCGACGATACGCGCGACGAAGCGATCGCGGTGAGCCAGTTCATTGTGCAGCACGGCTGGAAGAAAATTATCCTGGTGACTTCGAACTACCACACCCGGCGGGCGCAATATATTTACCAGCACACGCTGCCAGCCGGCGAGCAGGTGCTGATGGTAGCGGCGCCGGATTCGGATTACGACGCAAATTATTGGTGGAAGACGCGCACCGGAGTGAAATTATTTTTTCACGAATTAGGCGGGTATGGGACGGCGCTGTGGGAAATGCGCAAGAGCGACGCACCCGCTGCCAAAACCGATTAGTTTCTTCACCGCAAAAATCGCAGTAGAGGCCCGCAGGAGCACAAATGCAGATTCCGTTCGTAGGGCATCCGGCGTACTACCACCTTTTCGTGGTGAGTTATGTGGCGTGGATCCTTTTCGAGATCTTCACCGGGCGGTCGCGGAAGATGATGGACCCCGCAAAGGCGCGCGACCGGGGATCGTTCTTCTTTCTGGTGACGATGATCTGCATCGGCATTGCGCTGGACGTTTCGATCAGCTTCCAAAAGCCGTGGGCCGGGATTCCGTGGGCGCGTACCGAGATTTTCTTCGTGGGCATCGTCTTGATGTGGGCGGGGGTTGGATTTCGCTACTACGCGATGCGGGTTTTGGGGAAATACTTCACGTTCAATGTGGCGATTCAGGCGGGGCAAACGGTGGTCGAAGCGGGGCCATACAAATATGTGCGGCATCCTTCGTATACCGGCGCGTTCATGACCCTGTTTGGATTTGGGCTGGTGTTTGCGAATTGGCTGGGACTGCTGGTGTTGATGGTGTGCGGAGGCATTGGCTACGGGTATCGCATCCAAGTGGAGGAAAGGGCGCTGGTCGCGGCGCTGGGCGAACCGTACAAAAATTATATGGCTCGGACCTGGCGGTTTGTGCCGTACATAATTTAACGCTCGCTATTGCGCGCCAGCGGCGGTGGACGCCGGCGCCGCTTCGGGCGGTTTCACGGCAGAAAGATTCAGCACCGAGATTTTTCCGTCGGTGACGATGTCGTCGCCGGTGGCATTGGCGATTTTGTGCGGCGCGGCAGGGCGGTCGATATCGACGTAGGAAATTTCCGGCGCGATGAAGAGCAGGTCGGTGGCGACCCAGTCACGCTCGCGGTCAACGTGCGAATCGATGCGATGCGACCATTTGGTGTTGGCTCTTTTGCTGGTAGTTTCGATGTCGTGCGTCGCGGCGGCCACCCAAACGTCCTGGCCATCGTAAGTTTTTTCCAGTTTCCAGACGCGCAGATGATGGCGCTTGGCAAAAGTGTTTAGCGACTTCTGAAACACGAGATCGGGCGGACGGCCTTCAAGCAGCAAAGTAGAAACCGGCGCGCTGCCGTAGCCACTCTGGCGCAGCGTGGCGCTCGCCACCTTCACTGCCGATTTCATCCCCAAATTGTCCGCTTCAAACCATCCCGCACGCCCGAAAGCCGTTGCCACCTGCGCTTGACTGCCGATGAACAATAGATTCGTGGGATCGGACGCCACTGCGGTTTTTGAGGTGGTGCGCGGCGGAACGGTTTTCGCCAGATGTTCAAGATTCGGGTTGACCGGCAAGCGCTGCCATCCCGCCCACGAATCTTTTTGCTTGATCATCGAAGGGCGCAGGATCTGAATCTGGATATCAGTTCCGGCGGGGAAGGCGATTTCGCGGCGAATCGAAAGGCCGTAGACGGTTTGCACGCCTTTGATCGTGTAGCCGGCGATGGGATTGACCGCGCTGAGCGCGGCCATGGCCACAGTGACTTTGGTGGACGCGTGCGGCTGAACGATGCCGAGGATTTCGTTGTTGCGCACGGTTTCGCGGGCGTTGTCCACGCTGAGCACGCGGGCGTAAAGCGGCGAACGCTGGCCATTGGCGTGAACGATGTTGGCAAAATCAAGCACCATGCGCGGGCGCGAATATTTGTCAGGCGCTTTTTGAGCGAAGAGGATGGTGCCGTTTAGCTTGGTGCCCGGGGGAATGATCAGTTCGCCGGGATTACATTCGATCTGCTCGCCGTTCTTGCACAGCGGGTAGGTGACGGTGGCGGTCATGGGATCGCCGGTGCGCGAGCGATCGCTGTAGACCGGACCATCGAGGCGTACGCTGAGAGTTTGTCCCGCGCTGAGATCGGGCTTGCGCCAGGCTGCTGCTGCGTTGCTTCGTTGAGGGGCGGCCCCTGGTGCCGGCTGGGCTGGCTGGGTCGGGTCCGATTGCTCATTCAGAAAATTATAAAAAGCCAGAAAGCCGCTGGTCGCGCCGCTTTCCAGCAGCAGCGTCTGCATCTCGAAATTCGGCGAATAAACAAGGTAGTCGAAGGCAGTGTCCTGATACACGTCCTCGCGGTTGACGTCGATTTTGCGCTGCAGCATGGCGTCGGCAATTTCTTCGTAGGCGACGATGACGGAAGTCTTGGTGTTGTAACTCGAGCCGAAGATGACCCAGTGCAAAGCGGTGCGGCCCTGCTGGTCGGTGGCGCTCAGGTCCGCGCCGTCTTCGACCATTTTTTTCGCGTTTTGCAAGTGAGGCAGAATGGCTTTTTCTTTGGTCTCGCGCGTGGCTTGGTAAAGTTCGCGGATCAGCGGCGAATCCTTCGAAACGTCAAGGCTGACAGCGGCGGGCGCGGCCTCTTCATCGACCGAGTCGTCCGGCGTGTCCTGAGTTTCTTGAGCGTCTTGAGCGGGCGCAGCCCCGGAGGCCTTCTGCGATTTTCCTTGCTGTTGCGGAGCAACGGCGAAAAGAGCAGGCGGACGGAAAGCAGGCAGCCCAGCCCAGCGACACAAGCAATGATGAGAAGTGAACGAAGTGCGGATAAGGTCGGCATAACGATTCGATGTACCTCTATATAGGAATGTGAAACTCACCACGAGAAGCTGAAAGCTGGAAATCCTGCGAGCACGCGAAATCGGGAAGCGATTCTGCGGGGAGAGGATGGCAGGATTTGCGAGCGTCGGCAATACGAATGGATGGGGCTGCCGGACTGGAGGCAGGTGCTTGATTCGATGCATGTTGCTATTTAAGTGCCTGGGCTGCTTTCGCTCCGGTGTGGAGCTATACTATAGTGCAATCGCATCCCGGAGGCGCTGCACCCCGCCGCAGGCCATCCGATCAGACCTCTTGGGGGAAAATTATGTGGCGAAAAGACGAAAAACCTAATAAGCAATCTTCGAATGTGCCGGAGCCCGTGGCGGCAACCCCTCCTAAGCCGGTGCAGAACGTGGCACCTGCGGCGCCGGCCGCTTCTCCCATTGCGCAGACGTTTGGCTCAACGCCGACGCCGGCGGCCAGCTATTCGGCGCCAGCGGTGAGCGCTCCGGTGACACGAAATTCCGCGTCGGTAATCGGGTCGGGGCTGAAAATTCAGGGCGAGATTACAGGCGACTCCGACTTGGTGGTGGAAGGCGAAGCGCACGGAAGAATCCGCATGCTGAACGGGCGGGTGACGGTGGCGGCCAATGGCCGCGTCAACGCCGACATCGAAGCGGTAGACATTACCGTCGAAGGCTCGGTGCAGGGCGGATTGAAGGCCAGCGACCGCGTTCGCCTGGGACCGACAAGCCAAGTGCAGGGCAGCGTGATGACGCCGCGCATCGCGATTGAAGACGGAGCACGGTTGCGCGGAAAAGTGGAAATGATTCGCGCGGGCGAAGTAGCGGCTCCGGCGGCGAAGACTTCCGCGGCGGCAGCACCGGCGATTGAAAAACCGACGACTGCGACGTCGACCACTCCTACGCCGGCAGCAACGACTACGACCACCAGCCCAGCAACGGGCGCGACGGAGAAGGCCAACGCCGCGCGAGTTTCCGGGGACTAGGGAACGATGAGCTGGACGGCCAAGCCCCGATTAAATCCGACTGCTCCGACGGTGAAGCCAACAGGTATAGCCAAGCCTGGGCCGAAATCCGTGGGCGAGGCCGCGGGAAACATACGTGTCTCCAACGGCTTGAAAGAATTTCTGTGGCTGCTCGATGGCAGCACCCAGGGACGAATTCTGGATCTGGGCGCGGTATTTCAGACGACCGTGATGTTTTTCATCGAACGCGGCTATCGGCTCTCGACCGAAGACATGATGCGTTCGTGGAAGGAATTTCTGATATCCGAAGAAGAAAGCATGCGCGGCGGGAAAGTTGGGGACGAAGGCGCGCGGGTTTCGCAGGGCATGCTGGCCGGAAAATTTCTGGACAGCAACCTGCAGTATCCCGACGACAATTTTCACGGCGTGCTGGCGTGGGACTTGTTTGATTATCTCGACGCAGAATTATTGCCGCGGGTGATGGAGCGGCTGTACACGATTCTTCGTCCGGGCGGCGCGGTGCTGGCTTCGTTCCACAGCAGAACTCCGGAACGCTTTAATCGTTACAAGATTGTCGACGGGCAAACCGTCGAATTGATTCCTTCGCCGACGCTGGCGGTACATTCGCGAATTTTTCAGAATCGGGAGATTTTGGATATTTTCGGGAAGTTCCGTTCGTCGAAAACCTTCGTCGGCCGGGATCAGGTGCGCGAAGCTTTGTTCTTGAAGTAAAACCTTCCGATAATTCTGCAGCGAAGAATCTCATCCAGTGATGAGTTGCGCCGGTCCTCACGTCGAACGCGGCTTCGTCGTGGCGGTCTTTTTCGCGCTGGATCGATTTGTAGGGTGGGCTGCTGCGGAAAAGCGGTAGCAGAGCCACCGCATTTCCAAAAAATTCTCGGCGCAGCGCTCTTCGCGGAGATGGGTTTGGACAATGCTGCGTGGACTTCTAGGCTTTCTGTGCGGAGTACGTTCTCCACGCCGAGATGGCGGCGGGAATCAGAGACACGACGATCACTACCGCGATGATGTAGTGAATACGCTTGTCGATGTTCGGGACGCTGCGGCCCAGGGTGTAGCCCAGCAGCACCATGCTCCAGACCCAGAGAAAGCCGCCGAAGATGTCGTAGGCCAGATAACGCGGGTAGCTCATTTTGGCCGCGCCGGTTACCGGCGGGCAAAAGGTGCGCACGATGGGCACGAACCGCGCAAACACGATGGTCCGCGCGCCGTGTTTTTCGTAGAACTCATGAGCCCGCATCAGATGGCTCTTCTTGAAGAAGCGCGAGTCTTCGCGCTGGTACAACGCAGCCCCAGCCTTGTACCCGATGAAATATCCCAACTGGTCGCCGGCGATGGCGCACAACGTGACCAAACTCAGCAGCCAGAAAAGCTTGATCTGGCCGGCGGCAGCGAAAACCCCAGCGGTAACCAGCAGCGAATCCCCCGGCAGGAAAAACCCCACGAACAATCCGGTCTCGGCGAAGACGACGGCGCAGACCATGGCCACGCCACCCCATTCGATCAAACCGCGAACATCCAAGAGGTGGTGCAGAAAATTGCGAACGATTTCAGGCACGAAAACAATTCCTTGCGCAGCAGGGGAGTGAATTCAGGTCAAACGCCAGCCGAATAAAGATAGCAGAAAAACCAGCAACAACCCCGCACAAAGCGCCCCGCAACAACCCCGAAATCCATCCCCCAAATTGCCCTCCAAAGCCCTTGGTACTTTCCTCCTACCGAGTTTAGCCCCCTGTACCATTGGCCCTTTCGTGCCCCGGCGTCAGACTGCAGTTGTTCGAGCACGGTTCTGTAACACGGGGGACACATGGAAGGCGGGTACACAGTCTGGATGGGGCAACCGGTGATTCTAAGGGTAGTTGCAGGCAACTTGCGGGTCCCACTGCGGGGCCGGCTGGTATCGGAAACGAGCGAAATTGTGCGTCTGCGGATCGCGGACAGCTGGGAAGTGGACATTTTCAAGTCGATGGTTTTGGGCGTGGAGCACGACAACCCGGTCTACGTCGTCAATTAGGCGGAACAATGAGCCCGCACAGCAGCTGTAACACGGAATTCAGCATGCGCTCACGGACGGAAAACGTGGCTGAGGCAGAATCGCCAAGTATCAGTGGAATGCGCGACTGGATGCTGGCGGCACGAGACATCGCGGTCGTAGCGGCTTTTCAAGTAATTTTGCGAACGACGCTGATCCTGCGGCGTTGGAACTACTGAGCACAAAAAGATCCTCCGGCCCTCTGCCCCCAATCCCCCATGCCCCGAGCCTGCACCCCCAGGCTCGGGGTCCTTTCTTTTAGGCCCACTTTTCTCTTCGGCATACTTGGTCGGGCACTCGGCCGTCCTCAGCAACCTGTCAGACATCCTAAGTGACATTGCTATTCGAGGCAGGTCCTTAGTAGAGTAGAGGTACGCGGGGTCGTAGCAAAGTTTTCCACGAACTCAGGGCGGCAGCTCATACATCCGGAACAGGTTGAATCGCGTACGTTACACAGAGCTTGGTGAGCATGGAGCACTGTGGACCGACCGGAAGCCAGGCCGGGCTGTGGTTCTTTGAATATTTCTAATAAATGAGCGTGGGATATTGCCGGGACTCGCGATAGTATCTTGCGGAACGTTTTAAGCCTAAGCTGACAACCAGGAGCCCCATCGATGCAGATTGCTAGTGTTGCGAGCGCCTTCCCGGAGTATTACTACAAGCAGGAGGTGCTGACCGAGGCGCTGAAGCATGACTGGCGTCATCGATTGCCGAATCCGGACATCTTGGACCGGCTCGACGAAAGCATGCAGGTCGAAGGGCGCTACCTGGTACATCCCATCGAATTCTATTTGAACCTGAATACCTGGGGACAGGCTAACGACGCCTGGATCTCGCACGCCCTCGAATTGGGCGAGAAAGCACTGTGCAAGGCGCTCCACGGAGCGGGAATCGGCGCGAAGGATTTGGGAGCAATATTTGTAACCTCGGTGACCGGAATCGCGGCGCCATCTTTGGATGCGCGGCTCTCCAACCGCATGGGCATGTCGCCGAACATCAAGAGGATTCCGATATTTGGGCTGGGTTGCGTCGCGGGAGCTGCGGGCATTTCGCGCGCCGCCGACTATGTGAAGGCCTATCCGGACCAGGCGGCAGTACTGTTGTCGGTGGAATTGTGCTCGCTGACTCTGCAGCGCGAAGATATTTCCATGGCGCATTTGATTTCGGCTTTACTGTTCGGCGATGGCGCGGCGGCGACCATCGTAGTTGGCGACAAGCGCAAGTCCGACGGCCCGGAAATTCTGGCGACCAAGTCGATCCTCTACCCACACACCGAGAAAGTGATGGGTTGGGACATTTCGGAAAAGGGATTCAAGATCGTGCTGTCACCGGAAGTTCCGGCGACGGTGATCAAGCATTTGGGTAAGGATGTCGACGCGTTCCTCGGCGAACACGGGCACAAGCGCTCCGACATCAAGACCTGGATCATGCACACCGGCGGCCCGAAGGTTCT